>DATLPF010000059.1:0-64914 GCA_035535875.1 Propionibacteriaceae bacterium | reverse complement strand
AACGTCATTGCCGACGAGCACCGCGCCGGCGTTTGTCGTCGCGAGCATCGCCGCGTATTTGGGATTCGCGAGAAACGTCAGCTGTTCCCGCCCCGCGTCCGCGAGCGTCGCCACGCCGGAAATCACGCGGTCCGCCGGGCCGGCATAACGGCCGTCGACGAGCGCGACGATCTCCTGAATTGGAACGGTCGGCATGAGCGGCGCGCATTGTAATGCGGCGGCCCGCTCTGGCGCAGTCCTTGCGACCTGAAGCGAGCTTATGTCCACGATCCAGCAAGTCGTTGCCGAAGTCCGCCGCGAGTTGTCGCAGCACGGAGTGCGAGCCGCGCTCGTCGCCATGAATCGAAACGGCTCGCATCGATTCACGGCGCTCTTCCGGTTTCAGGGACCGACGCTCTTCAATCTCTATCTGATCGATCGCGACGATCCGACAGTCGAGCGCTGTCCGGATTTGCCGGTGCTGGAGTCGTACTGCGTCTTCGTGCGCGACACCGCCGCCAAATTCGTGACGGAAGACTCGCTGTATGACTCGCGCGTCGACGGGAAAGTCTCTGACTGTGGTGATGACATCACGGGCGAACCGGCTGGTCATTGCCTTCCCGGCGTAATTCTTGGCAGCCCGGAACGCTCGGTACGGGCCACCGCCCTCCAGTGCCGCGATCATGGCTGTCTGCTCCGCGCGCGAGTTGAAGTGTGGTGCCTCATGCCAGGCGGAGAAGGCGCATCCAGCCGACTGGGCGGACTTTTCGATGGTGGGATCGGCCAGCACGCGCACCTGGTGTCCACGATTCACCAGCTCGGCGGCCAGACTGAGTGCCGGCGGCACGGTGCCTCCGGCGTCGATGACGGCCAGCAAGAACCGAGCTGGAGAGCGGCCGCCGCTGCCGTTCATCCTGCGGGCGCCCGCCAGATCAGGGTGTGCAGCAGGTCGGCGGGGTCTCGTTCGACCGTATTACGGCGTTTCGGACGCGACTGCCGTCCACGGGAGTCGTCGCCCAGCCAGCTGGGTAGCCCGAATGGTAGGTCTCCACGTGGAATCGGTGCGTAGTCGCTCTCGGAGAATCTCTGGTCGTAGTTGGGTCCGGAATTGCTTCCGTCCTGGTCGGGAGTGACGATGGTGCGCAGATCAGCCACCGCCGTCCGCCATTCGGTGATGAGCTTCGCCGCGTCCCGGCTGGACGGGTGAGGCACTTTCTTGATCATGACCGGGGGTGCATCAGTCCATTGCTCGACGGCAATCCGCGCCTGCAGCCCGAATGTCACAATGGCCTGCAACTCTTGCCCGACGATCATGGAGAACAGCTCATTTCGCCACGACTGCTGTTCCGGCTCGGCCAGGATTGGAATCGCGGTCATTGAACGTGATGGCAGCAGCGCGTACGCGTAGGCGTTGACGCAGGCGTAGCTGCGGGTGAGTCCGAGCTTGTGGAGGAAGCCTTGGACACGTTGGCCGGCGTCCCCGACGAGCGTACGACCAGCGATCCGCTCGGTTGGCCCAGGATCAGAGGCGATGCACAGTACGCGGGCGGACCTGTCAAGCCGCCCACGATAGAAGACCGGCCCCCAGTCGTACCAGAACAGATCACGGTGGGGCGCATAGCTCGGCACCTTCTCGAAGTGCTCGGCTACCTGTCGCGGCGGACCCGGATCGAACTCAACCATGATCATCTCCTCACTGGTCGACGTCGTTCAGCAAACGGGTGCAGAAGGCGAGCAGGTCCTTGTTGCTGTGCATCAGATCGTTCTTACTCATCTCGTACGGAATCCCCGGTATGCCAAGATCTTCGATCGGAATCCCATCACCGGTGCCGGACCGGATCGCTCGACGAAAGGCGATGGTGAAGCCGGTTCCAGCGGGCATGCGCGGTGGCTGGTGGTCAGTGCCGGATAGTGCGTCACGGAGTTGGGACGAGGTCCACACATTGGCACCTCCGGCACCCGTTGCCTGACCGACGCTGACCAGTGGACCGATGCCGTGGTCCACCCACCCGGCCGCAAAGAGATCACCAGAAGAGTAGGTGTTGGCATCGACCACGGCGACCGACGGGCCGCGGTACTTCCGGCCCTTGTCATTGCACCAGGATGGATCAGTCAGTGGCAACGGCTGGGCGTAGAGCTCACCGGTCGAAACTGCATCCTGAAGCGACTGGCTCCACGCCTCCAACTCGAGCCGATTGAACGGGCTGTCAGCCATCTGCCGGGTGAGGGGTGTGGCGATGAGAGAGAAGCGGGTCGGCTGAATCGGCGCATCAGTGAACAGCTGTAGGGCGCGCTCGGCGGCCCAGATCAGGCCACCGGGATTGGCGCGCAGGTCAACGATCAGGCCTGTCTGCGGCAGCAGTCCCAGCAGCCGGATCAGCTCGTCGATGAAGGCGTCGTCATCGTCGAGGTCGAAGGACCAGATGCGCAGGTAGCCAACCTTGCGGCTGAGTGGTCGGGCAGCCAGCACGTCTTGCATCGGCGTATCCAGCCACTCGCCGATCGGCGCCTTGCCGGGAGCCGGTGGCGCGGGGCGCCGCTCATGATCACTGGCCCACAGGTCCGGAGCGAACACCAGTTTCTTGGCGCGGCGTACCGCTTCGGCAGATGGGTCGCTTGCCTGCTTGAGGGCGGCGCGCGACCCAGGCTCGAGGGCAGTGGCGGCCTTGCCGGGAGTGAGCAGTCGCCACGGTAGCCGGATTTCGGCCTTACTGCGCCGCTTGGTCCGGTACCCGACGATGACCCAGTGCTCGTCGGGTGGCGGGCCGTAGTCCAAGGCGCGGAAGGTCAGTGATTCGAGAGCACGCGACCGGCGGGAGTCCGAACGGCCTCCGGTCTCGAAATCGGCATGGTTGTCGACCGCGCGGGCGAACGGCGCACCGTTCCACGCCTCGAGTTCGACGCCGGGCTCAAAGTCCGGGTCGTCGATGGCGTCAGTGTTGATCTTGCTAACCAGGTACTGGGGGCGCGAGTCAGGTCCGTATTGTTCGACGAGGAACGGCAGCACGGCGACCTGATCACGCAACGTCGAGGGTCCGATGTAGCGGGTGTGCGCGTCGCGGAGCCCCGTGATGATTGCGCTCACCGCGCGATTGAACTCGATGTCGGAGAGATCGGCGGCCCTGCGCCGCAGCAAAATCAGAGCCTGGACTGGATCGGTCGCGTACGCCGCCCGCTTCGCGGGGAGGTGCGCGTACGCGCCGCCCAGCGAGGCGATCAGGTTGTCCAAGACCTCGAGCCGCTGGCCGCCGTCGAGATCCACGGGCCGGTCGGTTCGTGACTCGGCCAACGCTTCAGAGAGCAAGACGCCACGTCGGGCACGCTTGACCATCTCAGCAGACCGCGATGCAGCGTTCATGATCATTTCCTTGCTACCGTCGGTAGTAATCTGCGAGGCCATCCAGGACGCCGGCGTGGAAGCCGCGTCCGACCAGCGAATCAATCCAGTCCCGGTCGTGTGTCAGAGACTGCAGAGGTGGGATGACCAGTTCATTGAGGTCCTTCGGCAGCCCCCCAATTGGTGCCAGGCCGGTTGGCATGTCGAGGGCTAGGCGAAGCGGGGCTTCCCGATCGTCGAGGCGGCCCGCCCACCGCGCGAACATCGCATTGGCGGCCTCCACCTCCCGCTTCGGGTGCGCTCTGACCTCCTCCATCCTGTCGATGACCTCTGACCACTCCCAGGCTTTGGTGGCATCGCTTGGCTGGGTCAGCGAGAGCTGCATTGGGCGGCCCCCCACGGTGAGCGTGGTCACCGTGCTGGCCCCGGACATCAGTTCCGGGGTGCCGTAACGGCGCTGCCCGTCGATCACCACCAGGTCGACATTGTCCTCGGTGGCTTTGACGGTGGTGCGGAAGGCGTCGGCTCCGCGTTTGGCATTGATCACGAGGACGTCCGCCTGTGCCCCAGGTTGCAGGCGGCCGACCTGGCGTCCCCAGGCCCGAGCGAGAGTGTCCCCAGGCAGGCAGGTTGCCATCCTCACCAGGTCCTGGTCGCCTAGCGGCCAGCCCAGGTGGTCGACGATGAGCCGCGCCGACTTCAGTTCGCCGAGTATGTTCTTGGTGCCCGACGGCGCCCAGTCCGAGCCGAGACATACGTTGATCCCTGCAGCCATGGCGGCCGGTACCTCGGTCGTCTGGCCGTAGAGCCACAGGTTCGAGAACGGTGACCAGGCAATTGCCCCGGGTGACTGCCAGTGTGTAAAGACAGCCGGATCAACGGCATTGGCATGGACGGCGATGAACCGTGCTTGCAGGCAGCCGGCGGCCTCGGCATCGGTGAACTCGCGCGCCACGATGCTGCCACGCTGGCCCTCGGAGCAGTGATAGATGAAAGCCGAACCGGTGCGCATCTTGTTGGCGCGCTCGGCGAGGGCGGCCGGCTTCGAGGTGAGTACCGAAGCGTAGATCAGATTCGCATTGTGCGAACCGAAGGTTTCGTCCTCGATGTTGCGGACCAGCCAGCCATCGCGCGGTCGGTTCTTAGGGGGAGACCCCTGGATCGCCGTTGTGCCACCGACGATCGCTTTGGCCTCGACATATGCCAGTAGTTCCTGCGGACATGCAGTGATCAGCGCGTATGCGGGCCAGGTAGTGCTGGCCGCGTACGTCTCGGCTCTGGTCCAGGAGTTGTGATGCGCAAATGGCGTCTGCTGTCCTGGTTCGGCCCACAGCGGCAGGGTGTTGTAGGCGAGATGGTTGTGGAGGTCGATCAGTCCCGGCAGCACCAGCGAGCTGCCGACGTCAATGACCTGTGCATCGGCTGAGCCGGGTGGCCCGGCCTTGGAGCCTTTGGTGACTGCTGCGATGGTCCCGTCGTCGCCTACCCAGACCCGGCCGGTAAAGACTGCGGCCTCGTTCGGCGCCACCGTGAGATCGGATGACAGCGGCACGAGACGACCACGGATGGCCCACATGGGTCACACGCCAAAATTGGTGGCGAGCACCGAACGGTAGCGCTCCATGATCTCAGCGGCTGCGCGCTGGTCAGCCTCTGTCGGCTCGTGCTTGCTGATCACCGGTACGGGCCAATCCGGAAGCGCGCCGGTCAGCGCCCATGCGGCTTGCCGAGCGGAGCCGACAGCGACACTCTCGAAGGTGTCGGTAACCACGATGGGCAGACCGAAGACCGCCGTCGCGATCTTGCGTACAGCCTCGGACTGGGAGGCACCGCCGGTCAGAGTGATCGAGGAGATCTCCCCGGTCTGCTCCCGCAGCACCTCGACACCATAGGCGAGGCTCCACAACACGCCCTCGATGGTGGCCCGCGCAATGTTCGCCGGAGTCATGTTCGCCAAGGTGAGCCCGAGAATCTGGCCGCGCGCATCGGGCAAGGGAGGGGTTCGCTCGCCCTCCAGGTAGGGCACAACGGTGACCCCTTGACTACCTGGCTCGGCGCTCAGCGCGAGCTGGCTCAGCTCGGCCAGCGTCACGCCCAGCACCTCCGCGGTCGCGACCAGATTCCGGGCACCGTTGAGGGTGCACACGAGGGGGAGAAACTCGCCGGTGGCGTCAGCGAAGCCGGCAACGGTTCCGGTCGGCTCGTGGGTTTGCTGGAGGCTCTTGGTGAACGCCGTGCCGCTGGTGCCCACCGAGACGACGGCGTCGCCGACGGTCACGTCGAGGCCCAGCCCACCTGCCATGTTGTCGCCAGTGCCCGGCGCGATGGCAATGCCGCCTGCTGTGTAGCCGACCACCTCGTTCGGAGCGGCGACGCGAGGGAGCTCAAGATCATGACCAAGGGCGAGCTGCACGAGATCGTTGCGGTAGCGGTTGGCCGTTGCGTCGAAGTAGCAGGTTCCTGATGCATCTCCGCGGTCCGTCGTTGGCGCAAAACCGCGATCTCCGATCTGCCAGCTCAACCAGTCATGCGGCAGGACGACTGCTGTAGTCCTCGCGGCATTGTCTGGCTCTGCTCGGGCCAGCCACCTGACCTTCGCCACGGTCATGGAGGCGACCGGGACGGAGCCCACCGCATCAGCCCACACCGTGGCGCCCCCAAGCTCGGCGATCAGGTCTTGGGCGTCACGGGCGGATCTGTTGTCGTTCCATAGCAGGGCATCGCGGACGAGCTCACCATCTTCGTCGAGGGTCACCATGCCGTGTTGTTGGCCGCCGACGGCTAGCGCGGACACTCCGTCAAGGAGGGCCGGATCGGCTGTCGCCTCTTGGTAGGCCGCCAGCCATGCAGACGCCGGCACCTCCGTGCCATCCGGGTGTGCGGCGCGTGCGCTGCGGACGATCGAGCCGGTCTCGAGATCGCAAATCACGATCTTGACTGATTGGGTCGACGAGTCGACTCCGGCGACAAGTGTCATGAGATCCCTCCGACGGTGATGGTGATGCCGCGTTCCAAAAACGGCTGCAAGGCGGCCTGGCTGGGAGCGCCGGCGACGGCAATCGAGTCGATCTGTTCAAGCGAGGCGAACTGCACGAAGGCTGAGACGCCGAAGCTGTCGGCACCGGCTAGCGCGATCACCCGATCGCCCGAGGCCACCTCGACCTGCGACACGGCGGCGGCGGCTGGAGTCGCCTGAGTGAGGCCGCGCTCGACACTTATTCCCGCCGGGCATACCACGCTCACGTCTACGTGCAACCGCTCCATCTCGCGTACGGCCCAATCGCCCTCTTGTGCCCGAGTGATCGGTGACACGGTTCCACCGATGTTGTAGACCTCGAGGCGACTGGCCCGCGACAATACGATGGCTGCGTCGAGGGAGTTGGTGACGATCGTGAGCCCGCGTATCTCGGGCGGGTCGCCGACGATGACATGCGCGAGAGCGAGCGTCAGCTTGCCGGTGCCGAGCAGGATGCTGCCGTGGCGCGGTAGTTCTTCCCAGACCCGGCCGGAGAGCTGGAGGTCATCCTGCGCGATCTGGGGCTGGCTGTTGCGGAGCACCGGCGGACCGGTGAGGATGCCCACCGCACCGCCGTGCACGCGTTGCAGCTTTCCGGCACTCTCCATGGCACGCAGGTCGCGACGGATGGTCTCCTGCGCAACGCCCAGTCGGTTTGCGATGTCGACAACGTCCACGCGCCCCGCGGCGGCCAACAGATCGGTGATCGCCTGGTAGCGAGCCGCAGCCGGTGCCCGCTGGACGGTCATGATGCCCTCTGGCTCGTAGCGTCGTCCGGCTACCACGGTTCCACTGATTCTCTTGCATGCGGTCTGATCCGTACCTCGGTTAGCGAGAACTCACCCGGCATTGGGAAGACGATGGCGCGCACTACCGCGTCCGTATTGTGCGGCGTGCGAATGTCACAGGTACACCCTTGTAGGCGTTGACCGAATCTCTGCAAAAGATTTTTGAATCGCTTCTCCAACGGAGGCTAGCGCAGCTCTGGTTGGAGGTCTAGGGTCCGAGTTCTCCGGCCAAACGGACCGGTCTGCCCGTTTCCATGTCGCGGACCTTCGTGGCGCCCATTCGGTCATCCGTGGGAAAATCGGTGCCAGAAAGGCAGCCATGACGATGTATCCGCCCGAACGGCAGCGGGCGATCACCGACCTCTTGATCCAACACGACGGCCGACGTGCCACCGTGACGCAAATTAGTGAGCAGCTGAGAGTCACCACCGAGACGGTGCGCCGTGATCTTGACGTACTGGAGCGCCGCGGCGTGCTGCGCAGGATCCGCGGTGGCGCCGAACTCATGGATTCCACACCGTTCGAACAGGCGCTCGCCGCGCGACATGCCGAGCAGTTCGAGGACAAGCTCGTGATCGCACGCCGGGTCGCTGAGGAACTTCCTCAGGACGGTGTCGTGGTGCTTGATTCCGGTTCTCTCACTTTGCTATGCGCTCAAGCGATGCCGAAGGATCGCGCCCTTGCCGTGGTGACCAACAACCTTCCAGCGGCTCAGTATCTGGCTGACTACGACAACCTCCGGATCTTCACGCTTCCGGGGACGATCAGGGGCCTGACGTCGGCTGCGGTCGATGCCTGGACCAGCCAGCGGCTGAGCACGTTGACTGTTGATTTGGCGATCATCGGCGTCAATGGCATGACGCCGACCCACGGCCTGACGACGACAAATCCTGAGGAGGCGGCGACCAAGCGAGCCATGCTGCTCTCTGCTCGGCGCCGGATCGTACCGGTGATCTCCGGCAGGATCGGGCGCAACTCGTTCTGCTCCTTCGCTGCGGTCAACGAGGTGGATCTGGTGATCACTGATGCCGCGGCGAATACCGAGATTGTGAGCGAGCTGGCCGCCGCCGGCCCTGACGTCGTCATCGCGCAGTAACTCACCGCGGTCTCAGACGGGGCTCCATCTGTAGCGCGTTGCGTCTAACTGGGAATCCAGACAGGATTGGCGAGTGGCAGAGCAGGGGCGGTCGGATCGTCCACGACGCGGAGGGTCAGAGCGGGCCGGAGCCTCGCGGCCACGAGCTGGTGGGGCGAAGCAGCCGCCGGCGAAGGGTTCTGATCAGCGCTTCCGGCAGCAGCGTGGCCGCGGTCCGGAGCGCCACGACGATCGGCAGCGCCGGGATTCTGCGGGGCGCCCAGAGAACAACCGGCTGGAGCGTCGCGGTGATCGGCAACGCAGGGAGGCCTCCGATCGGACCAGTCGCCCAGCTGAGAGCGCTCGACCTGGTTTGGCGCGTCGGAAGAACGAGCCGCCCCTTCCCGAGGGTGTCGACTCGCGTTCTTTGCATGCGGCTGTGCGGGCAGAGTTGCGCAGCCTGCCCAAGGAGCTGGCCGAGATCGTGGCGGCTCACCTGGTCGTGGCGGGCCAGCTTGTCGACGATGACCCGGAGCTGGCGTATGCCCATGCCGAGGCCGCGCGCCGGCGTGCCGCCCGGCTGCCAATCGTCCGTGAGGCAGCCGCCGAGACGGCCTACGCGGCCGGCCGGTACGACGTCGCGCTGAGCGAGTTCCGCGCGCTCCGGCGCATGACCGGGAGCCAGGACTACTTGCCGGTGATGGCTGATTGCGAACGCGCTCTAGGTCGCCCGCATAACGCCATCAAGCTGGCACGCGAGGCCGATCGGGTCGGGCTGGATCCGGCGCTGCGGATCGAGATGATCATCGTTGAAGCAGGTGCGCGGCGCGATCTGGGCCAAGATCACGAGGCGCGGCGGATTCTGGAGCGCGCCGTTGCCCTGGCACGACCTGAAGACATCTCACCGATTGCCGTTGCCAGGCTGCGTTACGCGTACGCCGACGCGCTGCTCGACGCGGGCAAGGAATCTGAGGCGCGTCAGTGGTTTGCGGCAGCCGCGACACTTGATCCTGATCATGAGACCGACGCTCAGCAACGAGTCGACGAACTCGATGGGTTCATGATCGATTACGACGAAGACGACGAGGCAGGCAACCAGTCATCGAACGAGCCGCGGTGAGGCAGTCACGAATGAATGCGGCGACAGCAGTCATCGACTCCTACGATGCGGTGTTGTTCGATCTTGATGGGGTCATCTATTTGGGTCCGGTCGCTGTGCCCGGCGCCGCAGAAGGTATTGCGCAGCTGCATGATCGTGGCACCAAGATCGGCTTCGTGACCAACAACGCGGCTCGCCCGCCGACTGTCGTCGCCGACCACCTGGTCGAGCTTGGGATCCCCGCAACCGCGGCGGATGTGGTCACCTCGGCCCAGGCCGGTGCCCATCTGCTCGTCAACCGTTTCGGTGCTGGCGCCAGAATCCTCGCCGTCGGTGGAGATGGGGTGACGGCCGCACTGGGGGAGGCAGGGCTGGAGGCAGTGCACTCCGCCGATGACGGTCCGGTGGCCGTCATGCAAGGTTATGGTTTCGACCTGAAATGGCAGGAGCTCAACGAGGCCGCGATCGCCATCAACCGGGGCGCCCATTGGGTAGCGACCAACATCGATCCGACACGGCCGACTGATCGTGGCCTGGTTCCGGGGAACGGCGCTGCGGTGATTGCAGTCAAGATGGCCGTGCTGGTCGAGCCAGAAGTGGCCGGCAAGCCCTATCGGCCGCTGCTGGACGACACGGTCGAGCGGATCGGTGCGCACCACCCGTTGTTCGTGGGTGATCGCCTCGACACCGACATCGCCGGCGCGGTCAACGCGGGTGTGGACAGCATGCTCGTATTCTCCGGATCTCATCGCGCCGAAGAACTGCTCGCCGCTGCGCCTGGGCAACGACCCACCCATGTGGGAGAAGATCTCCGGGCGCTGCTATCGCCTGCACTGGTGGTGACTCAGACCAACGGTGAATTCCGCTGCGGTCAGGCGGCCGCCTCTGCAGTGGACGGCCGGCTGAGGGTCCACAGCAATGGTTCGAGCCGCATCGAAGCGATCTGGGCTGCGGCGCATGCGACATGGTGGGCTGTTGATCATGGATTGGCGCTGGACTGGCGCGATGCGCTGAAACAGCTCTAGCAGCCGCTGCGGTAACGTGGCAGTGCGGCGCTCCCCGTGTCCACACGTCGGCATCAGCGCCTCCATGAGGCGGCAGAAAGGCGTAAGCGTGGCCGAGGCATTTCAGACCTACATCAAAATGGTGACTGGCGTCACCAAGAGCACCCAGGCGAAGGCGGTAGCCACCGCCCGGGCGCTGCTGAAGCAGGCCGGCCTGGAAGACGTAGCAACAGAGGCCAGCGAGCGAGTCACGAAGCTCGCCGAAGAGATCATGAATGCAAGTCGCACTAACCGGGAGCTGTGGCAGCACTTCGTGGCCGCGGAGGTCGACAAGACAGCGGCGCGACTCGGCTTCGCCCGAGCCGACGAGGTCGAGGCGCTGCGCGATGAAATCGCCAGCTTGCGGACACGACTCAAGGAAGCTACGGCGCGTACGGCGAAATCTGCACCAGCCAAGAAAGCCGCGACAAAGAGGGCACCAGCCAAGAAGGCCGCCGCCACGATGACGCCAACCAAGAAGACAACGGCGACCAGGACCGCCAGCAAGAACACAACAGCGACCAGATCTCCAACTCCGAAGCCGCCGCGAAAGGCGGCAGCGAGCGCGGGGAATCCCTCGCAGTCAGGCGAGAAGTGAGCGAGCCTAACCAGGGGCGGCTCGATGATCTAGAGCCTCACCTGGCGAGCGGCCCGCCGCAGACGGGCCACACCGACATCGATCACGCCCTGCATGGGCTGGCCGACTTGGCCTCGGCCCCGCTTTCTGATCATCACGATCGGCTCGCGAAAGCCCATGAAGTGCTGCATGTGGCACTCGATCGCGCCGAAGATCAACTTGGGAATGCGGAGTCACGCTGAACCGTGACTGAGCGCCTTGATCGCGAGTTGGTCAGGCGGGGGCTGGCGCGGTCCCGTTCCCACGCCCAGGCCTTGATCAACGCAGGTCAGATTGTGGTCGACGGCTCGGTTGTCGAACGGCCCGGGGAGCAGGTAGCCGCATCGGCCGCTATCCATGCCCCGGATGATCGCTATGTCTCGCGCGCCGCGCACAAGCTCATTGGTGCGCTCGATGACCTCCAACTCGGCGTGGCTGGGCGAGCACTCGATGCCGGCGCCTCGACGGGAGGCTTTACCCAGGTCCTGTTAGCACGCGGCTGCCAGGAGGTGTTCGCCGTGGACGTCGGCAGCGATCAGCTGGCACCAGCGCTGCGGGGCGACCCTCGGGTTCGGTTGCGGGAACGAACCAACCTCCGGGAGCTCCGGCTGGACGATGTCGGAGGAGTTCCAGTCGATCTGGTCGTCGCCGATGTCTCTTTCATCTCACTGCGGTTGCTGCTGGGACCATTGGTCTCGGTGACCCGTCATGACGGCTGGCTGCTGCTGCTGGTCAAGCCGCAGTTCGAGGTGGGGCGTGAGCTGCTGGGCAAGGGCGGGGTGGTCCGCGCGCCGGCGCATCAAGTCCAGGCGATCTCGAGCGTGATCAAAGCCGCAGGGGAGTATGGCTGGCACGCCGTCGCCGCGGTTCCAAGCCGACTGCCGGGTGCGTCCGGCAACCGCGAGTTCTTTGTCCTGCTGAGACAAACCGAGTCGCCACCGCATCTCGATCTAACCGTCCTCGTCGGAACATAGAACAACTGCGAGACATAGGACCGCAGCGAGCGGAGCGAGCAATCAGATCCCGGATCGCGCGCCGCTGTGCTGAGCCAGGCTGGCGCGCCGCTGTCCTGGACGAGCGAGCGAGCAGACACGTTCTTCGTCTGCGAAGCGAGTGAGGAAGGCAGCGGCTCACAAGCGCCAGCCTCGGCGAGCGGAGCGAGCAATGTACGAGGAGTGAGGGGACATGCTTTTCGTCCCCGAGTGACGACGAAGTAGGCGGGCTCCCAAAGCGCGATCCGCAGCGAGCGGAGCGAGCAATCAGATACTGAATATGCTGTGGCAGGTGACCAAGGCGTCAGCCGAAAGGGATGGCCAGCCGATCGACCCGCATGCAGCTACCGTCCGCCGTGTTGCGGTGCTGACCCACATGGGCCGGCCTGCCGCGGTAGCCGCGGCAACTCGGTTGGTCGAGGGACTCAATGCCGCAGGCATTGTCTCGGCTCTACCTGCCAGTGACCTAGCCGCGCTCGACCCCAAGCTTGCGCACGCCATGATTCCACTCAGAAGGCCAGTCACGCTCGAGGACGGGATTGAGCTGATGGTGGTGCTGGGCGGCGATGGCACGATCCTGCGCGGTGCCGAATGGGTGGTGGCCAGTGAGATTCCGCTTCTCGGAGTCAACCTGGGACACGTCGGATTTCTGGCCGAGGCCGAGTCGTCAGAAATCGACACCATCGTCGCCCACGTTGTTGACCGCTCCTACACCGTCGAGGAGCGCTTCACGATCGACGTGACGCTGCGCGATTGCAAGACCCTCAAGTCGGAGTGGTCTTCGTACGCGATTAACGAGGTGTCGATCGAGAAAGCTGCGCGGGAGCGAATGCTCGAGGTGATGGTTGAGGTGGATGGCCGGCCGCTGTCTCGATGGGCCTGCGACGGGATGCTCGTCTCGACCCCTACGGGTTCGACCGCGTACGCCTTCTCCGCCGGCGGCCCGGTGATCTGGCCGGGCGTCGATGCACTGCTGGTGGTACCGCTCAGCGCGCACGCACTCTTCGCGCGGCCACTGGTGCTCAGCCCTACCTCGACCGTGGTGGTCGAGGTTCTCGACGTCTCTCCGACGCACGGCGTGGTCTGGTGTGACGGACGCCGTTCGGTCGAATTGCATGCAGGCATGGAGATCGAAGTGACCCGTGGAAAACAGCGGCTGCGTTTGGCCCGGCTGTCGCAGGCACCCTTCACCGACCGGTTGGTCCACAAGTTCGGTCTCAGGGTGGAGGGCTGGCGAGGGTCGGCCGATCCGGCCATCACCATGATCGACACTCCTGCATGATTACCGAACTTCGCATCGCCGACCTGGGTGTGATCAAGGATGCGACGATCGGGCTTCATCCGGGCCTGACCGTCGTCACCGGTGAGACCGGTGCGGGAAAGACGATGGTCGTCAGCGGGCTCGGTTTGCTGCTCGGTGGCCGGGCAGACCCGCGCTCGGTTCGCGGGGGATCGGAACGCGCGCGGGTGGAAGGCCGGTTCAAGATCGAGAACCCGGAGCTGCTGCAGCGGGCGAGCCAGGCCGGCGGCGAGCTGGACGACGACGAACTGATCGTGGCGCGCCATGTCACAGCAGCCGGGCGCTCCCGTGCCTACCTGGGCGGTGCCCAGGTTCCGGCTGGTGTCTGTGCGGAGCTAACTGCGGAGCTGGTCAGAATCTATGGCCAGTCGGAGCAGGAACGACTGACGGAGGCCGGACGACAGCTGCAGCTCTTGGATCGTTTCGCCGGCGCTGCCGTGCTCGGACCGCTTTCCAGGTACTCCGATCTCTGGTCTGAGGATCGCGCCGCACGGGTGCAGCTCGCTCAGCTCCGTGCCGAGGCCCAGAGCCGGGCCCGCGAGATCGATCTGCTGCGCTTCGGCCTGGAAGAGATCGAGCGAGTCGGACCCACCCCGGCGGAGGATGTCGCCCTAGCGGCAGAGGCCTTGCGGTTGCAGTCTGCAGACGATCTGCGGGATTCGGCGCATTCGGCTGTTCAGGCTCTCGCAGGCCCTGAGGATGAGGCTGGTGGTGCGCTGGCGATTCTGTACGCGGCGCGCAAGGCGTTTGAATGGGCAGTCTCGCGAGACGCTGCAGCGGCTCCACTGGGCGATCGGCTGGCCGATGCGACCTATCAGCTCACCGATCTGACGGCTGATCTGGTGCACTATCTGGAGGGCTTGGACAGCCAGCCCGGGCGCCTGGAACAGATCGCTGAACGCCGGGCTCAACTGAGCACGCTCACTCGAAAATACGGCACTACGTGTGACGAGGTCTTGCGGTGGGCTGCCGAGTCCGCCGTCCGACTCAGCCATCTCGAGCAGAGTGACGAGCGGATCGCCACCTTGACCGAGCGGGTCGAGCAGCTGACCGCCGAGCTGACCTCCCTCGCCGGGGAGATCGGTCTTGCTCGACGCGAGGCGGCAGCCAGGTTCAGCGAATTGGTGCTGGTGGAGCTTGCTGCACTTGCGATGCCGCACGCCCGCCTGAGCTTCGAAGTCGCCGGCGCCGACCTCGGCCCTTCGGGCGCCGACCGGGTTGATCTGGTGTTTGCCGCCAACCCGGGCAACGAGCTGCGCAGTCTGGGACGAGTGGCATCGGGAGGGGAGCTGTCGCGAGTCCGGCTGGCTTTGGAGGTCGTGCTTGCGGCTGATCGGGAAGCCGTCACGCTGGTCTTCGACGAGATCGATGCGGGCGTGGGGGGCAAGGTAGCCGTCGAGGTGGGACGGCGGCTCGCCCGGCTGTCACAGCACACTCAGGTCGTTGTCGTCACTCACCTCGCGCAGGTCGCCGCTTTCGCGGATCGGCACTACGTGGTGGTGAAGGCCGACGATGGGCAGGTCACCACCAGCGGAGTGGTCCCGGTGGCTGACGAGGACCGGGCAGTTGAGCTTGCTCGGATGATGGCTGGTTTGGACACCACAGACTCGGCCCTGGCCCACGCCGGCGAACTCGTGGAGCTGGCCGCGTCCTCCAGGGCAATCTCATAGGGCTCTCATGTGTGGATGCCTAGCGTCCATACATGCGCGTGCTAGTCGTTGAGGATGACGTACGCATGGCGGCCGCAATCAGGCGCGCGCTGCGCGGCGTCAACGTGATCGGGGACATTGCACGCACGTCAAGCGGGGCCTGCGCCATGCTTGCCGACACGCCGTACGACGTCGTCGTGCTCGACGTGATGCTGCCGGATTCGGACGGGTTCGCAACCTGTCGCCGGCTTCGTAGCGCGGGTGACTGGACGCCGATCATCATGCTCACCCCGCACGCCGCGACCGATGACCGGATTCGAGGGCTGGATGCAGGGGCCGACGACTACCTCACGAAGCCATTCGCCTTCGGAGAATTGCTCGCTCGGCTGCGTGCTCTTGCGCGTCGCGACTCGGCTGAGCGGCCGGTACCGATCACGGTCGGCCCGCTGCGACTTGACCCGGCTTCGGCGCAGGTCTGGCGAGGCGATCAGGAGATTCGACTATCCACCCGCGAGTTCGCGTTGCTTGAGGCGTTCATGCGAAGTCCCGGACAGGTACTCGGTCACAGTCAGCTCCTGGATGCGGCCTGGGACATCGGGCACGAGTACCGATCCAACGTGATCGAGGTCTACATCCGCTATCTCCGAGAAAAGATCGACCGCCCGTTCGGCGTTCGGTCGCTGGAGACCGTACGTGGACTGGGTTACCGGCTTCGGCGCGACGGCGGCGGCTGATCTGTCCTTCTCTGATATTTGAGTTGCTCGCGCATCGCGCTGTATTTCATTGCTCGCTCCGCTCGCTGCGATGTTCGCTGGGTTGCCGCCGTCTTCGTCGGAGCTGGCGAACGGAAAAGCGTTGTTCCGCCAGCTCCTCCTGCAGATCGGCGGCGCGAACATCAAGAAATCCGCCGCCGCCGTCGTCGCTCGCAGAGGGAAGAACGCCTCCGTTCGTACCTTGTATGTTGCTCGCTCCGCTCGCTGAGGCTGGCGCTTGTTTGCCGCTGCCTTCCTCGTTCGCTCGCAGACGAAGAACGTGTCTGCTCGCTCGCTCGTCCAGGACAGCGGCGCACCAGCCTGGCTCCGTGCGGCGGCGCGCAATTCGTATTCAATTGCTTCGCTTTGCTCAGCGCGGCTCGCGCTGCGAACCCGCCTACTTCGTCGTCGCTCGCAGACGATGAAGCGTGTCTGCTCCCTCCTCCTCAGCACGGCGGGGCGCGATCCGACGCTCGCAGCTCGCCCTATGTAGCACGGGTGGAAGGATGGACTCCGACATGCGACTTCCCACATTGCTGCGTAAGCGTGGAACACCGGCCCAGATCGGCGGTGTTGCCCGGCTCGATCGGCGTACCAAGAATCTCACCCAACGGCTGCGCCCTGGTGAGATCGCGATCATCCATCACAGCGACTTGGATCGAGTGAGTGCCGAGGCCCTGGTGGAGGTTGGTGCTGCGGCAGTGGTCAATGCGGTGTCCTCGGTCTCGGGTCGCTATCCCAACCTCGGGCCCGGCATCCTGATGGAGGCCGGGATCCCGCTCATCGACAATGTGGGCGACCACGTCTTCAGCCGCGTTCACGAAGGCGACTTGCTGACCGTGGAGGGCGGGAAGTTGGTCAATCCGTCCGGCAGTGTGATCGCTGAGGGCACCCTCTTCACCACCGAGATCCTGGAGGACCATCTCGAGTACGCACGGACCGGCCTGTCCGATCAGATCGAGGCATTTGCCGAGAACACCATGACGTACCTGCGGGTGGAGAAGGAGCTGCTGCTCGAAGGTGTCGGCGTGCCCGACGTGGCTACCGTGATCGAGGGCCGGCACGTCTTGATCGTGGTCCGCGGCTACGACTATCGCGGTGATCTGGCTGCGTTGCGGCCCTACATCACGGAGTACCGACCTCTGCTGATGGGGGTCGACGGTGGGGCCGATGCGCTGATCGAGGCCGGCTACAAGCCGGACATGATCATCGGCGACATGGATTCATGTTCTGACGAAACCCTGCGGTCCGGCGCCGAACTAGTCGTGCATGCCTACCATGACGGTCGCGCGCCTGGGCTCGAGCGGATCGAGAAACTCGGGCTGCGGGCAGTCGTGTTTCCGGCTCTGGGTACCAGCGAGGACGCTGCGATGCTGCTCGCCGACTCCAAGGGAGCCAGCTTGATCGTCGCTGTGGGCACCCATGCCTCGCTGGTGGAGTTCTTGGACAAGGGTCGAGCCGGGATGGCCTCTACCTTCCTGACCCGGCTCCGCGTTGGCCCGAAGCTGGTTGACGCCAAGGGCGTGTCCCGGATCTACCGCAGCCAGATCAAGACCTGGCATTTGATGCTGTTCGTACTGTCCGGCATTCTGGCGCTCATCACAGCGCTGCTGTTCACCGACGTGGGCTGGGCCTTCGGCAATGTCATCGTGGCGCGGATCCGCGACCTGCTCTACTGGATAAAGGAACTCATCACTTGATCAACTTCCGCTACCACATCGTGTCGTTGATGGCGGTCTTCATTGCTTTGTCCGTAGGCATTGCAGTTGGTGTGTCACTCAGCCCGTCGGTCGACCAAGGCCTCCTTCAGCAGGCAGCGCAGGATCGCAAGCAGGTAACGGATCTGCGCGCAGAGCTCGATCGGCGCAAGGCCCTCGACAACTACCGCAACGCCTACGACGAGCAGGTCGGGGAGGTTGTCACTGCGGGCGTACTGAACGGGCAGCGAGTTGCGATGGTGGCCATGCCAGAAGCCCCGACGAGCGTGCTGCGGGACATTTCGAATGCTGTTGTCGGAGCCGGCGGCACTGTCGTGCGCGACGTCAAGGTCAATGCCGACGCCTTCGACGCCGGACGAGCCGAGGATGTCACCGACGCACTGGCCGACTACTTCGGTCCGCTCGGCCTGAACGACACCATGTCCCCAGCGACCAGGCTTGGCGTCGCCGTCGGCAGGTCCGTCGGATCCAAGGAGATGGAAGATCGCGACGCGCTCGCGATCGCCGTCGGGGAGTCGCTGGAAAAACGCGGCCTGGTCACCATCAGCAAGGAATCGGCGGCCCAAGCGCAGCTGATCGTCGTGGTCACTGCTCCGGCATCGGATCCCCGACCGACCCCAGAAGAGCTCACAGCACACGTGCAGTTTCAGGTCGGGCTGACGACGCGGGCGGGCGTGGTCCTGGCCGGCCCGAACAGCGAGGACATTGAGGGCACCGATGTGCTGGCAGCCCGGTCGGATCCGACTGCGGTCGATAGCCTCAGCACTGTGGATGTGGCCGATCTCAGCAGTGGCGTGACCACCGTGGTTCTGGCAGGCAAGGAGCGACTGCTCGGCCGTCCAGCTCAGCACTACGGTGCGCTTGCCAAGGCCGACGCGCCGTTGCCCGAGCTGCCGGTGCGATAGTGCGGCGCCGGCTGCTGGCCTGCGCGGCCTCAGGGGTTGCTGCGGCCTCGGTGGCGGCGATCGCCAACCAGCGAGCTGTGCAGACCCGGCAAGACATTCCCGCCCATGCTCCGGGCAGCACCGGGCCGGTGTCGCGGTGGATCCGGACCAACCACGCGGGGGGGAGCGTCACCCTCGCAGAGGGACCGATCGCAGTCGTCGCACTGGTGGTCGGCGCAGGGGTGGACCGGCTGCTTGACAGTTCGGGTCGGCGAAGCCTTGCAGTAGTCGTCGCCTCTGTCGGATCAGGAGCGGTCGGGGCGTACGACGACCTTTACGGAACGACCCAGGCCAAGGGTTTCCGCGGGCACCTGCGGGCGCTGGGTTCCGGTCAGGTGACCAGCGGGATGATCAAAGTTCTCGGGGTGGGCCTGAGCGCTGCCGCCGCCGCAGCCCTGGTCCAGCGCGCCCGGCCTGGCTGTTCGAAGCCGGTATGCCGTGCTGTGGACTGGCTGCTTGACACAGCACTCGTTGCGGGGACGGCCAACCTGACCAATCTGCTCGACCTGCGGCCGGGCCGAGCTGCAAAAGCGATCATCCTGCTGGGTTCTGGCCTGGTCGGTTTCGGCGCCGGTCCGGCAGTCGGGGCTGCTATGGGCAGCTTGCCAAGCGACCTGGCAGCCCGATCCATGCTGGGTGACTGCGGCGCTAACGCACTCGGTGCGGCGGTTGGCACTGCTGCCGCCCAAGCCTTACCGCGGCGATTCCGGCTGCTCGCCTGCGGCGCGGTCACCGCGCTCAACCTGGCTAGTGAGCGAGTGAGCTTCACAGCCGTGATCGAGCGCACGCCGTTCCTTCGCCGCCTGGACCAGCTCGGCCGCCCGGCTCCCGTAGCGTCTATGTCGACCAACATCCGCGAGCGTCGGTAGGCGCCCGTGAGAGCCAGCTTCGCTTCCGTCGCCGCAGGTGTTGCAGGCCTCACCCTCGCATCGCGCCTCGTCGGCTTCGGCCGGTCAGTGGTCTTTTCCAAGACCGTTGGAGACACCTGTCTCGGCGACACCTACAACGCCGCAAACAGCCTGCCTAACGTGCTCTTTGAGATTGTGGCCGGGGGCGTTCTGGCCGGGGTGGTGGTGCCGGTCGTCGCGCGGCATGTAGGCGCAGGACGGGGCGAGCATGCCTCGCGGACCGCATCGGCGCTGATCACCTGGACCTTGCTTGTGCTGACCCCGGCCGGGCTCGCCGTGCTCGCCGGCGCGCGACTGTTCGCCACGATCTTCGCCAAGGCGGATTGTGCCGGCAGCGCGGACGTTCTGGCTGCACTCGTGGTCATGTTCGCGCCGCAGGTTTGGCTGTACGGCTTGGCGGTGGTCAGCGCAGGCGTACTCCAAGCTCATCATCGGTTTCTCGCTGCCGCAGCGGCGCCGCTGATCTCGAGCGTGGTCGTGATCATCGCCTACCTCAGCTACGCCGCCCTTGCGGTTCCTTCAGCCAACGACGAGCCGGCGCAGCTGACCGAACAGGCACTCGCCGCTCTCGGCTGGGGTACGACATTAGGTGTGCTGGCCCTGGCCGCTTGCACACTGGTGCCTCTTGGTCGGCTTGGGCTGCGGCTCAGACCCCGGCTGCGGTTTGCTGAGGGTGACCGCTCGGTGATCATGACAATCGCTGCCGCGGGGATCGTCGGCCTGGTGCTCCAGCAGCTCAGTGTGTTGTTGATCAACTGGTCGGCTCAGCAGACCGGTGATCAAGGTGCCTTGACGCGGTTCACCTGGGCAAACGCCATCTACCTGCTCCCGTACGCCGTCCTGGCGGCCCCGCTGCTGCAGCTGAGCTTCCCGAGACTGGCCGCCGCCGCCGAACACGGCCGAACCGACGTCGGTCACGTGCTCACCGAAACCGGCCCGGCCACAGTTGTGATGGCATGGCTAGCCGCGGCTTTGCTGGTGGCGACGGCTATTCCTGTGGCGCGGGTGTTCGTACTCGGACCCGGCTCTGGACGGACGGAGGCACTGGCGTGGCCCATTGTCGCCTTCGCGCCGGCGATTGTTGGCTTCACGTTGCTCGGCCTGGCGTCGCGCACCCTGCTTGCCCAGCATCTGGGGACAGCGTCGGGCATCGCCAATGCGAGCGGTTGGGGTGCGGTGATCATCAGCGTGGCCGTCCTCCGCCTCGTCGTTCCTGCCGAGTGGCTCGTGCCGGCACTGGCGGGGAGCGTGTCGCTGGGAATGGTCGTCGGTGCGGCAGCCGGGTGGCTGCTGCTACGACGCTCCGGAATGCCCGGCGTCGGGTTGACGAGGCCGATGGTGGTCGGACTGGTCGCCGCTGTACTGGCGGGCGGGGTGGCCGCGGCCGGTTCCCGACTGTTTGCAAATGTCGGCGTGTTGGCAGCGGTGCTGGGTGCCGTCGCCGCTGCGCTGCTGTGTGTCCTGGTGTTCGTGGCGATGCTACGACTTCTTGCCCCTGCGCTGCTCGCCACGCTCTGGGCGCTGCGGCGCCGTACACCGTCGGCCGAAGTGGGCTCATCGTGAAGATCGCGCAGTTGTTGACCGCCAGCACCGGCGGCATCGGGCGTCACGTAGCGAGCATCGCCCCAAGGCTAGAGCAGCGCGGTCACCAGATACGGGTGTTCTGCCCCGAGGTCACGGCGGACGCCCAGGGTTTCAAGGAGCTCGGCCTTGATGTCTGGTCGCTGGCCAGCCTGCGCCGGTTCATTGGCGCCGATCTGGTCCATGCACACGGGCTGAAGGCAGGTTGGTTGGGGCTCCCGATCGCCTGGATGTTCCGCGTACCGCTCGTCGTGACGTGGCACAACGCGGTACTGGGCGATGGGCTCGCGCCGGCAGCGGTGCGACAGACGCTACGGGCGGTCGCGATGGGGGCGGACCTGACGCTCGGAGCCAGCCGCGATCTCGTCGCCCAGGCCACCCGACTCGGAGCTCGGAACGCGCGGCTGTCTCCGGTCGCGGCACCGGCGCTGCCGGCCGCAAAGATCAGCCGCGACGATCAGCGACGCGCTCTCGGTGCTGCGACTGATGACACGGTCATCTTGACGGTCAGCCGGCTGGCTCCCCAAAAGAATCTGGGCATGGTGCTCGACATTGCCGCGGCGGTGTACGACAGGCCTGATCTTCGGTTTGTCATCGTCGGCGATGGGCCGGAGCGAGAGGCGTTGCAGCTCCGCATTCGCGAGGAGCGACTGCAGGTGTCCTTGCTGGGACGGAGCGATGACATCGGTTCGTTGCTCGCTGCTGCTGACCTGGCGCTGCTGACCTCCACCTGGGAAGCGCGTGCGCTGGTTGCCCAGGAGGCTCTGCTGGCCGGCCTGCCGCTGGTCAGCACGCGGGTGGGTGGGATCGAGGAGCTGGTCGGTTCGGCGGCAGTGCTGGTCCCGCTCGGCGATGTCGAGGAGGCGGCGCGCCAGATTGTCTTTCTTGCTGACAACCCGGACGGGCGTCGCCGTCTTACGGAAGCGGGCCTGCGTCAGGCCGCTACCTGGCCGGACGAAGACGATGTCGTCGATGACCTGGTGCGAGCGTACGCCGACGTCACTCGAGATCGACGCTATAAGGGCTTCTGGAACAAGTCCGGCGGGTTCACCGCGCGCTAGCGCTCCCACGACGTAAGCTGGAGGCCCGTGGGATACCGCGGGACATTGACCAAGCACCTGTTCGTGACCGGGGGCGTCGCCTCCTCACTCGGCAAAGGCCTCACAGCTTCAAGTCTCGGCAACCTTCTCGTTGCCCGCAGGCTCCGGGTCTCCATGCAAAAGCTCGACCCATATCTCAATGTCGATCCCGGGACGATGAACCCGTTTCAGCACGGCGAGGTGTTCGTCACCGAGGATGGCGCCGAAACCGATCTCGACGTCGGTCACTACGAGCGCTTCCTGAACGTCAACCTGTCGGGCGAGGCGAACATCACCACCGGCAAGGTCTACTCCTCGGTGATCGCCAAGGAGCGGCGCGGCGACTACCTCGGTGACACGGTCCAGGTGATCCCGCACATCACGAACGAGATCAAGGAATCGATGATGGCCATGGGAGGGCCCGACATCGACGTCGTGATCCACGAGATTGGCGGCACTGTCGGCGACATCGAGTCGTTGCCATTCCTTGAGGCGGCGCGGCAGGTGCGGCACGACGTGGGGCGCGAGAATGTCTTCTTCCTGCACGTTTCGTTGGTGCCCTACATCGGTCCCAGCGGCGAGCTGAAGACGAAGCCGACCCAGCACTCGGTTGCTGCGCTGCGGCAGGTCGGTATCCAGCCTGATGCCGTCGTCTGCCGCTCCGATCGTGACATCCCCGACTCGGTGAAGCGCAAGATCTCTCTCATGTGTGACGTCGATGAATCCGCCGTCGTGGCCGCGATCGACGCGCCGAGCATCTACGACATCCCGAAGGTGTTGCACTCCGAGGGACTGGACGCGTACGTAGTGCGGCGGCTCGACCTGCGCTTCCGCGACGTGGACTGGACACGCTGGAATGACCTGCTCGATCGCGTGCACCACCCCAAGGAGGAGGTGACGATCGCGCTGGTCGGCAAGTATGTCGATCTTCATGACGCATACCTCTCGGTCTGCGAGGCGCTGCGGGCCGGCGGCTTCGCGAACCACGCCAGGGTCGTGATTCGCTGGGTGCCATCCGACGACTGCCAGACTCGGGAGGGCGCGGCCCGAGTGCTGGGCGAGGTTGATGGCATCGTCATCCCAGGCGGCTTCGGTATACGTGGGGTGGAGGGAAAAGTCGGCGCGATTCGCTACGCCCGAGAGAATCAGATCCCGATTTTGGGACTCTGCCTCGGCTTGCAGTGCATGGTGATCGAGGTCGCTCGGCACATGGCAGGCCTGGAGGGAGCCGACAGCAGCGAGTTCGCACCCGAGACGCCGCACCCGGTGATCGCGACGATGGCCGAGCAGGTCGCGATCGTTGAGGGCGGCGGCGACCTCGGTGGCTCGATGCGGCTGGGCTCCTACCCGGCCGAACTGCTGCCCGGCTCGATTGTCGCCAAGCGTTACGGCCAAGCCCATGTCGAGGAGCGGCACCGGCATCGCTACGAGGTCAACAACGCCTACCGTGAGCGCCTCGAGGATGCCGGGCTGGTCATCAGCGGCACCTCCCCGGACTCCAAGCTCGTGGAGTTCATCGAGCTGCCGAACGAGATGCATCCTTACTTCGTCGCCACCCAGGCGCATCCAGAACTCAAATCGCGGCCAACCCGCCCGCACCCGCTCTTTGTCGGCCTTGTCGAGGCGGCGCTGGACCGGAAGCTGGCAACCCGGCTTCCGGTGGACAACGACCATCGATGATCATTCTTGGCCCCGACGATTTGGCCGACACGCCACTCGCCTGGCCGGTCGACTCGTCGACTGTGTTGGCCCAGGGCAAGATCACCAGCTATGTGCAAGATCAGGTGAGGACGCCTGACGGGCACCTGATTGCGCGCGAATACCTCAAGCACCCCGGCGCGGTGGGGGTGATCGCGCTCGATGATCATGACCTGGTGGCGCTGGTCCGGCAGTACCGGCATCCGGTACGCCACCGGCTGATCGAGCCGCCCGCGGGACTTTTGGATGTCGGCGGTGAGGACTACCTGCAGGCCATGCAGCGCGAGCTGGCGGAGGAGGTAGGTCTGGCTGCTGGAAGCTGGGCTGTGCTGGTCGACCTCTTCACTACGCCGGGAATCCTCGGCGAGGCACTGCGCATCTACCTCGCTCGCGACCTCGAGGCGGTCGATGACCCTGTCGGCTTCACCCGCGAGGGCGAGGAGGCACACATGGACGTTGTGTGGGCATCGCTCGACGACGTCGTGGAGGCAGTCCTCGATGGCCGCTTGCACAACCCAACTGTTGTCTCCGGTGCGCTCGCTGCTTGGACTGCGCGGGAACGAGACGGTTTCAAGAGCCTGCGCTCCGCGACTGCCGCCTGGCCCGCGCGGAAGGCGATGGCGACCGGCGAAAGCTAGCTGCGCCGGCCTAGGCTGCGG
Organism: Propionibacteriaceae bacterium; assembly: GCA_035535875.1. Taxonomy (GTDB): domain Bacteria; phylum Actinomycetota; class Actinomycetes; order Propionibacteriales; family Propionibacteriaceae; genus Microlunatus. The sequence goes on along the minus strand of DATLPF010000059.1, from coordinate 40,681 downwards.
CCGGCTCCGAGATCACCGGCGTCCGCTGGGCGTTGGGCTGTGTCGCCATGGCGCGCATCAGGTACTGAGCGTCCTGATCCAGGCCCTGGATGGTTGACGACGCGGCCGCGTACTGGAACTCCAGTCCAATGAAATACAGGCCGGTTTCTGGCGAGGCCCCACGCGTGGTGATCGGGTGGCCCTCCGCGTCGGTCACGGGCAGGTCGATCCAGCTGTAGTCGGACCGGTAGCCGGTGCACCAGACCACGGTCTGCGGCTGGAGCTCCACGCCGTCCACAGTCACCGGCAAGCCGTTGCGTACGCCGGCGATCCGACCGGCCTGACGCACACCCGCCGCCTGCAGATCACTCAGCTTGGTGCGAACGAGCGGGGTGCCGTGCTTGATCGCCGATCCGCGGACCTTCCGTCCCAGCGGCGTATCGAGCGTGAGCACCCGGCGGAAGATGAACATCACGATCGGCACCAAGAGACGTGCCATCCGGGTCTCGATGCGGAACGGAACCTGGCCGGGATGCCGACCAGACAGCCATGTCGGGTGGCCGGACCTGATCGACTCCAGGGCAATCTCCGCCCCGGAGTTTCCCGCGCCCACCACGAGCACGGTTCCGTCTAGCTGGCTGGGGTTGCGATAGGCACATGAGTGCAGCTGGATCCCAGGTGCGATCTCGTCGGCGAAATCTGGCACGACCGGAGTCTGGTAGCCACCCGTGGCGACGACGACGCGGTTTGCGCGCAGCTCACCGTGCGATGTCTCCACACGGAAGCCCCCGTCGCCTGGCGACAGTTGGTCGGGCACGCCGCTGCGCGACAGGCGGTCAGGCACGTCGCTGCGCGACAGGCGCTCGACCCGTACACCGCTTCGTACTGGAAGATCGAAGTGCTGCGCGTAGGCCTCCAGATAGTCGGCCATCTCGTTGTGGGTGGGGAAGGAGGCCAGCTGCATCGGCCAACCCGGCAGGCTGGAGTACCGCGGGAAGGAGAACAGTCGCAGTGAGTCCCAGCGGTTCCGCCAGGTGTCGCCAATGCGGGCGTTGGCATCGAGAATGACGAATTGCTCGCCGGCCCGTTGCAGGTGGTATCCGATCGCCAGACCTGCCTGCCCTCCACCAATGATCACTGTCGGAATCGATTCGACGTCGTCCGCTGAAGCCGAGGTCTGAACGAGGTGCATGCGTTGGGTTGTCATGCTTTGACGCTAGGAGCGCGGCCCTCGCAACCGCATCGAGAAGATTGCGCATCTTGGCGGTGCGAGGCATGGGCAAAACTATGTACGTCCTCAGCGGCTCAGACGAGTCCGTGCTCGTACGCGTACGCCGTCGCCGCGGTCCGACTACTGACGCTGATCTTGGTGAAGATGTTGCTGAGGTGCCGGGCGACTGTCTTCTCACTGAGGAAGAGGGCCGTCGCGATGCCTCGGTTCGTCTGGCCCTGGGCCACCAGGGCGAGCACTTCGCACTCGCGGGCGGTCAGCGGGTGGCCAGGAGCCGCTTCGTTGGTCTGAGCCAGCGCGGCCAGATCAGATCGTGCGCCGAGTTGCTCGAAGACCGTACGAGCGGCGTCGAGCTCCATCCGCGCCGCGTCGTCATCGCCGAGCGCCCGGCACGCCGCACTGACGTGGATCCGCGTGCGGGCGGCCTCGTATGGCGCGTCGACCTGCTGCCACAGCGTCCATGCCCGTCTCAGTAACGACAGGGCGGCTTGTGCGTCGCCGTCTGCCATCCGGAGCTGGCCTGCGGCATGAGCCCTCAACCCTGCCAGGTAGGGGGTCTGGATCGCCTCGGCGCTCTGTTCGAGGTCAGCAAGTGCCGTCCGAGCTGCATCGATCAATCCTGCCGCAAGCGCAATCTCCACCTTGGCTGCGAGCATTAACGGGCGTGCCGCGGTGTCCCGGTTCTCCGCCAGCGCACGGTCCAATCCGGCGATACCAGCGGCCAAGTTCGCCTGTGCCACTCGAAGCAGAGCGAGGCCAGGCTGCACCTCCTGCCCGCAGGAAGCGGCGGCGGCGTACGAGCGCTCGGCCAAGTCGAGCTGACCTCGTAGTCGGTGCAGCTCTGCCAACCGGTAATGCGCCGCGCCTGCCACGGAGCCTAAGGCCGGCGGTCGCTGGCTGACCTGAGCTGCTTCCTCGGTCGCCTCGGCCCATGAACCATGCAACTGGAAGATCTCGGCCCGGTGGACCTGGCAGGTGCCGCGGTAGGGCACCAGTCCCGACTGCGCGTCACACCAGCCGGTGAGCGCATTGGTCCATTCCCCTGCGCGTTGCACGTCGAAGCGCTCCATGCACAAGGAGATCACCGAGCAGTACGCGATCCCGACGACCTGCGGCGCCACCTGGTCGGCTACGACGTACACCATGATCTCGTCCAGCGCGGCCAGTGCTTCGGTCGTCTGGCCTTGGAAGACCAGGCAGCGTCCGCGGGCCAGGCCGGCCAGTACGAAGACGTCGTCGTCTCCGGCGACGCGCGCGCCGGTAGCGGCACGCTCCAGCAGGGGAGTGGCGTCAGCCGCTGCCCTGGACTGCATCAGCCGCACCCCCTCGACGAGAAGGACGAGGTAGGACAGCTTGCCGTCTGGGTCGTGGTCGTCGAGGATGCGTTGCAACCGAGCCAGCCAACCCGCCGCTCGCGCGGCCTGCCCCGCGTTTCCGAGGTGAAAGACCAGCCAGAAGACGCACCGTGCGGCCTGCCCAGGCAGCCCCCGTTCGAGGTAGCCACGATGAGCACGATCCAAGAGACTGGCGACCTGCTCATCCTCGCCAAGCAGATGAGCTGCGACGGCACAGCGTTCCAGATCCTCCGCAGATAATTCGTCGTCCTTTGCCGATAGCGCGGCGTACTCCTCGGCCCACTGGCGGGGGAGTGGTCCCACACTCGTGAGATTCATTCCCATGCAGCATCACATCCCATCCCGAGCCTAATGTGGCGGCAATTGCGCCTTGCTACCTGATCCATCGGCGGCCGATTGCTGCGTGGCATGATCAAGCTGATCGCCCAGGTTCGGTCAGGAGGATCTATGAAGGTCGGCGTGCCAAGCGAGGTCAAGAGCCAGGAGTATCGGGTCGCCATCACCCCAGCCGGGGTGAACGAGTTGACGCGGCACGGGCATGAGGTGATCGTGCAGTCCGACGCGGGCCTCGGCTCATCCATCGCCGATGACGAGTTTGCAGCAGCCGGGGCCAAGATCGCGCCGAGCTCCGACGAGGTCTGGCAGCAGGCGGAGCTGATCTTGAAGGTCAAGGAGCCGATCGCGATCGAGTACGACCGGATGCAGCCAGGCCAGGTGCTGTTCACCTACCTCCATCTGGCGGCCAGCAGGGACTGCACCCGGGCGCTGCTGGACAGGAAGGTCACTGGCATCGCCTACGAGACGGTCCAGCTGAGCAACGGCACCTTGCCGCTACTGGCGCCCATGAGCGAGGTAGCTGGTCGCCTCGCGCCTCAGGTCGGCGCCTATCACCTGATGCGGCAGGGCGGCGGTCGAGGCACTTTGATGGGCGGAGTCTCCGGCGTCTACGCCGCAAAGGTGGTGGTGATCGGTGCTGGTGTGTCGGGCATGAACGCCGCGGCGATCGCGCTCGGCATGCAGGCCGAGGTGCTGCTGTTGGACCGCAACATCGACAAGCTGCGGGAGGCGGACAGGATCTACCAGGGTCACCTGCAGACCATCGCTTCCAACGCGTACGAGGTCGAACGTGCCGTGTTGGACGCGGACTTGGTAATCGGTGCCGTGCTGGTTCCCGGGGCAAAGGCGCCGACCTTGATCAGCAACGAGCTGGTCTCTCGGATGCGCTCGGGCAGCGTGCTGGTCGACATCGCCATCGACCAGGGCGGCTGCTTCGAGGACAGCCGGCCGACCACGCATGCTGAGCCGACCTTCCGGGTGCACAACTCGGTGTTCTACTGCGTGGCCAACATGCCGGGCGCCGTGCCCAATACCTCGACCTATGCGCTGACCAACGTCACGATGCCGTACGCGCTCAGCCTGGCCGATCGCGGTTGGCGGGACGCGCTCAAGGCCGATCCGGCGCTGGCACTGGGATTGAACACCCACCATGGCGTGATCACCAACGCCCCGGTCGCGCAGGCGCACGGGCTGGAGCATCGGGAGCTGGCCGACGTCCTCAGCTGACACGCCCACGATGGTGGGACTCATCCAGACCTACCTCGACCATCTGACAGTTGAGCGCGGCCTGTCGCGTCACACCGTCGGAGCATATGGTCGCGACCTGCGGCGCTACTCCGGCTACCTGGCAGAGGTGGGCATCACCAATCCATCCCAGGTAACCAGCGCGATGATCGGCAGCTACGCTGCTCGGCTGCGGGAGGGCGTCGCAGCGCCCGATGGGGGCGGTTGGGTGGAGGCGCCGCTGGCGAGTGCGAGTGCCGCTCGGGCCGTGATCGCGGTACGCAGCTTGCACCGCTTCGCCTGTGCCGAAGGGCTGACTGCTGAGGATCCCGCACGGAGCATCCGGCCATCGAAGCCCCCCAGGCGGCTGCCCAAAGCCTTGAGCCTGGAGCAGGTGCAGGCCATGCTCGCCGTTCCAGCGACCGACACCGAGGTCGGTGTCCGTGACGCGGCGCTGCTGGAGTTGCTCTACGGCACGGGCGTGAGGATCTCCGAGGCGATCGCGCTTGACGTAGACGACGTCGGTCGGCTGGTCCGGCCTGCGGCCGGCGAGCGAGCGCCAGGATTGCGGGTTCTCGGCAAAGGGGCCAAGGAACGCATCGTGCCGGTCGGCTCGTACGCACGGGCAGCGCTGGATGCCTACCTGGTACGCGGCCGACCGGTCCTCACCGCACATGGTCGCGGCACTCCAGCGCTGTTCGTGAATACCCGGGGCGGCCGGTTATCGAGGCAGAGCGCCTGGGCGATCCTGCGGTCGGTGGCCGAGAAGGCCGGCATCACGGCCGACGTGTCGCCACACACCTTGCGGCACTCGTACGCGACGCATCTGTTGGATGGCGGGGCGGACGTCCGCGTCGTCCAGGAGCTGCTTGGGCACGCATCAGTCACCACAACGCAGATCTACACACTTGTAACCATCGACCACTTACGGGAAGTCTTCCTCACTTCTCACCCTCGCGCGTATTAGTGTCGTGTCGACAAAGATGCTTACTCGGCGGCAATAGGCTGCGGCGGAACGCAACCCACGGAGTGCCGAGTCGTCCGGCAAAGAGGAGGCAGGAGTGCAGGAACTCCACGAGGGTGGCGAGGCTAGCCCCAATTTAGCCGGGCCCAACGTCGTGTCATCCTCGCCCAGCGTGGTGGCCGACCTGACCGACGAGCACTACCTCGATGCCAGTGAGTTCGAGTTGCTCTTCCAGGCGGAGCAGCAGGCCGACGTTGGTGAGGAAGTCGCGGTGGCCGCGCCACCAGAGGTTGCGCAAGCGCTCGAGCCCGAGCCGCTGATCGGTCCCACTGGTCGACCATGGCCCGACCTACCCACACCGCCCCCACTGACCGAGCACGGACCAGCCCTGATCATCGCCATGTGCAACCAGAAGGGAGGCGTCGGAAAGACCACGACAACGATCAATCTCGGTGCTGCTCTCGCAGAGCTCGGCCGGCACGTGCTGCTGGTGGACTTCGACCCCCAGGGTTCGCTGTCGGTGGGCCTTGGGGTCAATCCCCACACCCTCACTTCAAGCATCTACAACCTGCTGCTGAGTCGGGACACCACGATCGATGAGGTGATCGATGAAACCAACGTTCCCGGACTGGACATCTTGCCCAGCAACATCGACCTCTCGGCGGCCGAGATTCAGCTGGTCTCCGAGGTGGCGCGGGAGCAGACCTTGGTTCGATTGCTCGAGTCGGTCAGGAGCCGGTACGACGTGATCCTGATCGATTGTGCTCCCTCCCTCGGCCTCTTGACGATCAACGCGCTGACCGCAGCCGATCGAGTCCTCATGCCGCTGGAGTGCGAGTTCTTCGCACTGCGCGGCATCGCATTGCTGACCGACACCATCGCCAAGGTGCAGGACCGGCTCAACCAGCGGCTGGAGATCCTGGGAATCCTCGGCACGATGTACGACCCGCGTACGCTGCACAGTCGGGAGGTACTCCACCGAGTCGTCGAGGCCTTCGGAGAGCAGGTCTTCCACACCGTCATTCGGCGCACCGTGAAGTTCCCGGAGACGACTGTCGCAGGGGAGCCGATCACGACGTACGCCCCCACATCACCTGGAGCGGAGTCGTACCGCACCCTAGCTCGTGAGGTGCTGGCCAGATGTCGCGTCACGTAGGCGCCGGCCTGGCTGCAGCCTCGGAGCTCTTTGGACCCGGCAACGGTGAGAACGTCAGTGGGGAGGTCCAGCCACTGGCCGGCGCCGATGCACCAGAGCCAGCCGGCCGGCGTGGTTCCGGCCGGGTCCGCCACGAGGAGAAGATCACCGTCTACGTCAGCGCCGAGGAATTACTGGCGTTGGAGCAGGCGAGACTGACCTTGCGCGCTCGATACGGCATGGCGGTCGACCGCGGGCGGATCGTCCGCGAGGCGATCGCAGCGATGCTTGCTGATTTGGAAGCGGGTGCCGACGACTCCGAGCTGGTCCGCAGACTGACTACCTCGTGACTCCCGTTTCGGCAGCGGAGGCAGTGCAGGAAACACGGCTGCTGGACGGCGTCTCGAGGCCGCCCGACGGCAGAGCTTTCGAGGTTCATCTCGCCAACTTTGACGGTCCGTTCGACCTGTTGCTGCACCTGATCTCCCGGCACAAGCTGGACATCACCGAGATCGCGCTCTCTCAGGTGACTGACGAGTTCATCGCCCACATCAAGGCCGCGGGCCCCGGGTGGGACCTGGACCAGACGAGCCAGTTCATGGTGGTTGCCGCCACCTTGTTGGACCTCAAGGCTGCCCGGCTGATCCCGTCCGGCGAGGTCGAGGATCCCGAGGACCTGGCCTTGCTAGAGGCACGGGATCTGCTGTTCGCACGATTGCTGCAGTATCGCGCCTTCCAGCGCGTGGCCAGCTACTTCGCGGCGACCCTCGAGGCGCAAGGCCGTCGGTTTCCACGCGAGGTTGGAATGGAGCCACGCTTCGCCCGGCTGATGCCCGAGGTGACGCTCTCGATCAGTCCCACCCGGCTCGCGGTTCTGGCTGGGAAGGCGATGGCGCCCAAGGAGGCCAGCGTGTTGTCGCTGGCCCACATGCATGCCCCTGTCGTGAGCGTTCGCGAGCAGGCCAAAGTCGTGGTCGAGCGGTTGCGGCAACAGCGCGCCATGACCTTTCGGGCGCTGACGCACGACTCGTCCAACATGTTGACCACCGTGGCACGCTTCCTTGCGTTGCTCGAACTGTTTCGCGACGGCGCCGTCGCGTTCGAGCAGTTGACCCCACTAGGAGAGCTGACCGTCCGTTGGACCGGCGCCGACGACGCAGAATGGGCCATCTCCGATGAATTCGACGAAGCTGCCGAGACGCACGAGGCGGACCAATGAACGACCAACCCCCCGAGTTGTCAGCGTCTCAGCAGGCTATGGCCGGCGGAGACGCTGACAACTCGGTGAATGTGGCCGGGGCGCTGGAAGCGCTGCTGCTGCTGGCTGCCGAGCCCGTGACCGAGTTTGAGCTCGCGCAGGCGGTCGGGGCGCCTGAGTCGGTCGTCGCCGAGACGCTGGCGGAGTTGGTCGCCTTTTACTCCGAGACTGGACGAGGCTTCGAGCTCCGGCAGGTCGGCGGTGGTTGGCGGTACTACACCCGTGAGGAGTACGCCGAACTGATCAGCCGCTCTGTGGTGGAGGGCCAGCAGTCGAAGCTTTCGCAGGCTGCGTTGGAGACGCTGGCAGTGGTCGCCTACACGCAGCCGATCTCTCGTGCGCGCGTCTCTGCCGTCCGAGGGGTCAACGTCGACGGAGTGATGAGAACTCTCGTTGCCCGTGGACTGATCGAGGAGGCAGGTCAGGATCAGGAGTCCGGCGCTCTGTTGTTCGCCACCACCAGCTACTTCCTGGAACGGATGGGGCTGAAGGTGCTGCAGGATTTGCCGCCGCTTGCCCCGCAGCTGCCCGAGGTGGAGGAGCTGGAGGCCGAGCTCGGCCAGCTGGCGGGGGCTCGTGCGGGCTCAGCCCACAGCGACTCCGGTTCTGTCGATCTGGACCGTGATCCAGTCCAGGAGCCGCCTCAGTGATCGAGCCCGCAGAGGGCGTACGCCTCCAGAAGGTCTTGGCCGCTGCCGGAATCGCCTCGCGCCGCGCATGCGAAGTCCTGATCAGCGAGGGACGCGTCGAGGTGAACTCCGAGGTCGTTACCGAGCAGGGCCGAAGAGTCGACCCGGAGCATGATGTGATCCGAGTCGATGGCGCCCGCATCCCACCGCCGCGGCGGCATCGCTACCTCGCACTGAACAAGCCCCGTGGTGTGGTGGCCACGATGGACGATCCAGAGGGCCGGCGTACCATCGCCGACCTGCTCGCCGGACCCGCCGACCGCCGCACAACGCGCTCGCTTACGAACGAGCGGGTGTTCCACGTCGGCCGGCTGGACACCGACAGCGAGGGTCTGTTGATCCTGACTAACGACGGCGACTTCGCCCATCGGCTGGCGCACCCCTCGCACGAGGTGCCGAAGACCTACGTCGTCGAAGTTGCCGGGGTAGTGAGCGAGCAGGCCCTGAGGCGGCTACGCCGCGGTATCACCCTGGACGACGGGCCAGTGCGGCCCACCTCGGTCAAGATCATCTCCAGCGCCGGCGAGAAGACCCTTCTCAAGATCACATTGCAGGAGGGTCGGAATCGCATAGTGCGCCGTACCATGGAAGCGGTTGGCCATCCGGTACGCCGGCTGACGCGGATCGGAATAGGACCGGTCCGGCTCGGCAACCTGAAGATCGGGGAGTACCGAGAGTTAACCCGCGAGGAGCTCGGCGGGTTGCTGGATCTTACCGGTGGCTGAGCTGGCGGGGGACTGACCGGGCACGCAGAGGAGGGCAGTGGACCGCAGAATCTTCGGACTTGAGACGGAGTATGGCGTCGCGTGCACCTCAGGAGGCACGCGACGGCTGACTCCGGACGAAGTCGCACGCTACCTTTTCCGCCGAGTCGTGACCTGGGGACGCAGCAGCAACGTCTTTTTGCGCAATGGATCGCGGATCTACCTCGATGTCGGCTCGCATCCGGAGTACGCGACGGCCGAGTGCGACGATCTCATCCAGCTGATCAATCACGATCGCGCGGGCGAGCGGATCCTGGAGGACCTGATCGTCGACGCCGAACATCGGCTTGCGAGCGAGGGCATTACCGGTGACATCTACCTGTTCAAGAACAACACCGACAGCCATGGCAACTCCTATGGCTGCCACGAGAACTACCTGATCTCACGCATCGGGGACTTCTCAAAGATCACCGATGTGCTGGTGCCGTTCCTCGTATCGCGGCAGTTGATTTGCGGTGCCGGCAAGGTCCTGCACACGGCCCGGGGGGCGGAATACAGCGTCAGTCAGCGCGCCGAGCACATCTGGGAGAGCGTGTCGTCGGCGACCACCCGCAGCCGACCGATCATCAACACCCGCGATGAGCCGCACGCGGATCCGGAGCGCTACCGCCGCCTGCACGTCATCGTCGGGGACTCCAACATGAGCGAGACGACCACACTGTTGAAGGTGGGGAGCGCCGAGCTGGTGCTGCGGCTGATTGAGGCCGGCGTCCCGATGCGGGACTTCACACTGGAGAACCCGATCCGCGCGATCCGAGACATGAGCCGCGATCGGTCGGGGCAGGTGAAAGTCGCACTGTCCAACGGCAGGCGAGTTTCTGCGCTGGAGTTGCAGACCGAGTACTACGAGAAGGTGTCGGAATTCGTCCGACGGGAGAGTTTGGGCACTCGGGTCGTCGATCGGGTGCTCGACCTCTGGGAGCGGACGCTGCGAGCTGTCGCTGAGGACAAGCTCGCGCTCATCGACACTGAGATCGATTGGGCCATCAAGTTGAAGCTGCTGGAGCGCTACTCGGCCAAGCACAAGCTCGGCTTTGCCGATCCACGAATTGCCCAGCTCGATCTGGCGTACCACGACATTCGAAGGTCCCGCGGAATCTTCTCCTTACTTGAGGAGCGTGGCCTGGCAGCCCGCGTCACGACCGACCCGGCGATCTTCCGCGCCAAGGCTGTGCCGCCTCAGACCACCAGGGCCAAGCTCCGGGGCGACTTCATCCGCGCCGCGCAGGAGGGCCGTCACGACTACACCGTCGACTGGGTTCACCTGAAGCTCAATGACCAAGCACAACGCACGGTGCTCTGCAAGGACCCGTTCGTCGCGACCGACGACCGCGTCGAGCGCTTGATCGCCTCAATGCGCGGTTAGCGCTCAGATCTGACCCACTGCTTGACCCTGTAACCTTCTCCGGTGCCTTCTTCTCCGGTCAGGGTTGCTGTCGTCCTCGGGCTAGCGTCGTCGTTGCTGCTGCTCTCTGGATGCAGTAAAGACGAGCCGGCCGCCGATGCAGCTTCTCCCACACCCTCGGCAGCGCCGACGTCAGCCAGCCCGTCTGCGTCGCCGACACCGACGCCAAAGCCCAAGGAAATCAAGGCGTCGGACAACTTCGACAAGGTCACCGTCACCGGTGATTTTGGGCGGGAACCCAAGGTCAAGGTCGAATCGCCCTGGGCGATTGACAAGACCAGGACCAAGGTGCTTGATCCCAGCAAGGGCCCGGTGGTCGGGGAAGGCCAAAGTGTCGAGGTCAACTACTACGGAGTGAATGGGCGCACCGGCAAGAAATTCGACGACTCGTTCAGCAGGGGTCAGCCGGTGGCCTTCAGCTTGGCGCAGGTGGTTCCTGGATTCAGCAAAGGGCTGGTTGGGCAGCGCAAGGGCAGCCGGGTGCTGATTGCGATGCCGGGCACGGACGGCTACGACCCGATGGGTGGTAACCCGCAGGCGGGAATCGAGGTCGGCGACACGTTGATCTTCGTCGTTGACCTGGTCGACGTGCAGCTCGCTGGCCCAGAGGGCAGCGCCGTGCCGCCCAAGGAGGGGCTCCCGACTGTGACGGACAAGGGTGGCAAGCCGGAGATCACCATTCCGGAGTCTGCTCCCCCCACCAGTCTCGAAGCACAGCCGCTGATCAAAGGCAAGGGCAAGAAGGTCGGCGCCAACGACGCCATCACCTTCAACTACCTCTGGGTGCGGTGGAGCGACGGCAAGGTGTTGGAGGAGACCTACGGCGGCAAGCCGGCTACTGCTGAGCTGTCCGGTTTCCTTCCCGGCATGGTCAAGGGCCTGACCGGCCAGACGGTGGGCAGCCGCGTGCTGCTCGTCATTCCGCCCGCCGACGGCTATCCGGACGGCAATGCCACCCCGTCGATCAAGCCCGGCGAAACGCTCGTCATCGTGGTCGATCTACTCTTCGCGCAGAGTCAGTAGCTGCCGCCGGCCTCAGTCCTGCCGCTGCCTCAGGAGTCAAGAAGCGTGGTGGCATGCCGGCCGGCGGCTGCTGCGGCGAGGAAGTAAGCAGGATCGGCATCGAGGCCACGGCCCATGCTGGAGAGCCGGATCGGCGACGCCGCGAGAACTGTTCTCAGGCCGGTGAGATCGACCATGATCAGCCGGTGCCGGGACAGCTGGTGCACCCCCTCGGCAACGGCACTAGCCAGCTCGGCCATCGCAGGCGAGCCGTCGCCAGCGAGATCGGGCACCGCAATATCGGCCTGACAGAGCGCGACGCGGCCGTACGCGGTCAGGCTGTGATGGGAAACTCCGCGATGCCGCTCACGGGAGTCGGCTCCTGAAATGCGCAACGTGCCCACTGGGCGGCCGCCAAGGACGGCGGCAGCATTGATCGCCTCGCCAGCATTGACACCCGAAAATCCCCAGCGGGTGCCGGTGCCGAGGTTTCCAGGCCCCTGACTCACGACGACCAGTTCTGCGCCGAGGGCGAGTCGAGCGGCGAGCAGACCGGAGTGGAGGGTCACGGCCTCCAGGTCGCCACCGAACGCCTGTCCAACGGTCGCCGTTCCCGCGAGCAGGCTGCTGGCGCGCAGCTCCGCCACCGAGCGGGAGAACGCGAGCGGCAAGGCGCCCTGATCGCTCATCACATAGACAACACGGGTGCCGGGACGGTCGTGCGCGATCGCGAGCAGCACCGGCGCGAGCGCTGAATGCAAGTCGGCGACGATCACCGGCATCCCGTTGATCGAGTCGGCCTCGGCCAGCAGTTCATGGTGCGCCGAGCCCTGCTCATCGGCCCCCGCCACCATGGCCTGTAACGGCAAGTAGCGCGCCTTGACGAGGTGGCCCCTGGGCTGCGGCGGCTGGGCGGCCACTCTTCCCTCAGCGTCCAGGACAGCGATCACTAGGGCGTAGCCGCCGGTGCCTAGGCCGCGTTCCAGGGCTGCGACGTTCAGCAGGACCCGATCACCGACTGCAGGGGCGGCCATTAGGTCGGTGTAGGCGAGGGCGGGTACCTCGGAGGCCGCGGCAGCGTCACGCCGCGCCACGGTCAGCTCCACAGCTCCCTTCCACTGATCGCGCACGGCGGTTACCGTTCCGTCAGCCCAAATGATCACGTGCCCGACCCTAAACCCCCGGAGGTACAACCCATGGTCGGCGCGGAATGCGTTCCGGATCGAAACGCCCGAGCAGTGCGTCGGGCGAGGCCTGCTCGCCAGGCGATGCCAGGTCCAGCGACACCGCAATGAGACCCAGCACTGTCTTCGGCTCCAAGCCCACCGCAGCCAACTCCGGGAGCGTGACGGCACCGTCTCGCTTGGCCAGCCGTGCGCCTTCCGCATTCACCGCCAGCGGCATGTGCGCATAGATCGGCGATGGGTAGCCGAGCAGTTCAGCGAGGAATGCCTGAGTAGCTGCCACCGGGAGCAGGTCGTCGCCGCGTACCACCTGGTCGACCCCAGAAAACCCATCGTCCACGACCACCGCCAGGTTGTAGGCAGGGACACCGTCGTTGCGAAGCAGGACGACATCGTCGACCTCCGCAGTGTTATCGCCATGCACCAGGTCGTGCACAGTCTGCACAGCGCCGTCGGCTCGTAGCCGAAGCGCGGGCTGCCGCCTCCGCTTCCGATCGATCCGCTCTGCCTTGGTCAGATTCCGACATGTGCCGGGATAGCGGGCCACGCTCCCGTGTGGTGCCGATGCGGCCTCCGCGATCTCCCGTCGGCTGCAGAAGCATTCGTAGGTCTTGTCGGCCAGCTTGAGCAGCGCATGGTGGTATGCGGCTAGCCGCTGTGACTGCACCATTGGCTCGCCGTCGAAGGTGATTCCCAGAGCGGCGAGGTCGGCAAGCTGTTGGTCGGCCATTCCAGGTCGAACGCGCGCCGCGTCCAGGTCCTCAATCCGGAGCAGGAATCGGCGACCAGTTGATCGCGCGAAAAGCCAGGCAAGCAGCGCCGTGCGTAAGTTTCCAACGTGCAGTTCACCGGTGGGGCTCGGTGCATAGCGGCCCGCGCCGGTCCCGCTCTGAGACGCGGCGAGGTCATCTGTCGAAGCGCCCACGAAGCTGGCCGGAATGTCAAACATCTGCTGGTACCGTGCTCATCGAGGCTCCGGTGAGAAAGTGATTACACGCAATGGCACCCCGCAAGACCGAGAGAATTCTCAACCTCACCATCTGCTTACTCGTGTCGGGCCGCTATCTTCCCAAGAGTCGCATTCGCGAGGCGGTCGAGGGCTACCACAATCTCAGCGACGCCGCTTTCGAGCGCACCTTCGAGCGTGACAAGGACGAACTGCGGGCGTTGGGAGTGCCGATCGAGGTCGGCAGCTTCGACCCGCTCTTCGATGACGAGCCCGGCTATCGGATCCTCTCCTCGGAGTTTGCGTTACCGGCCATCGACCTCGACGCTGAGGAAGCCGCGGTGGTGGGAGTTGCGGCGCGAGTCTGGCGCCACGCGAGCATGGCCGAGTCGACCAGAAGCGCCATCGCCAAGCTGCGGGCGGCAGGCGTGGAACCGGACGCGTCGCAGCTTGCTTCCCTCGAGCCATCCGTTCGGGCATCTGAGCCGGGCTTTGAGGTGCTGTGGAACGCGGTGCTCGACCGCGCTCGGGTGAGCTTTGTCTATCGCGACGGCAGCCCCCGCACACTCGAACCGTGGGGTCTGACCTCGTTCAAGGGACGCTGGTACGTGATCGGCCATGATGTGGACCGGGCGGCCACCCGGATGTTCAAGCTGTCGCGGATGACCGAGCTGCCTAAGAGGGTCTCCCGAGCTGGGGCGTATGAGGTGCCGGCCGACCTCGACCTGCGGAGGCTCGCCCGCTCGCTCGCCCCGCGTGAGCCGACCGAGACCGCGGTGCTGGCGATCCGTGCCGGCAAGGCACCGGGCTTGGCCCGGCGCGGTGAGCCCGCCATCTCCAATCTCAAACTTCCAGCTGGCTTCGCGGTGTACGCGGTCGGCTTCGGTGATCTCCGCTCAGCCGCCGAGGAGATCATCCAGTACGCCGCCGATGTTGTGGTGCTTGAGCCCGCCGAGCTGCGGGAGCGGGTCGTCCGCGGCCTGACCGCCGTCGCAGAATCGGTGACTGCGGCGTGACTTCTCGGGCCCAGGTACGACGGCTGCTCAGCCTCGTTCCGTATCTCCGCGAACACGACGGCGTAGCGATGACCGACGTGGCGGCGGCGTTCGGGATCACCCTGAAGACACTCCGCGAGGACCTCAGCGTCCTGTGGATGTGTGGCATGCCGGGGCTCACCCCTGGCGACCTGATCGACATTGACATGGACGCTGTAGACGGCGAGGGCGTCATCCACCTGAGCAACGCCGACTACCTCACCAGACCGTTGCGGCTGTCGGCCGACGAGGCGCTTGCGCTGGTGCTGGCGCTGCGCACACTCCGGGAAGTCGCGGGACCCGGTAAGCGCGATGCTGTCGACCGAGCCATGAAGAAGCTTGAGGCTGCCGCGGGAAACATGCCTGCCACCGATCAAGCCACAGTTGCTGTCACCGCCGCGCGGGATGACATTCAGGCACGGGTGAACGATGGACTGCAGCGCGGTAAAAGGCTCGACCTCACCTACGACGTCGCTTCTCGCGCAGAGACAACCCGGCGGATGGTCGATCCCTTGCGGGTCTTCGTACTGGACGGCTATGGCTACCTGGAGGCCTGGTGCTACAGCGCTAGAGCGCTGCGAACCTTCCGCCTCGATCGCATTGCAGCTGTCGAGGTCACCTCGATCGATGTGGCGCCGCGCGAGGTTCAGCTCAAGGATCTGTCCACAGGATGGTTCGAGGCTCTCAAAGACGCTCCGCTGGCCACCTTGGAGTTGGAACCCTCCGCGGTCTGGATAGCGGAGTACTACCCGACCGAGGCAGTCACCACCCTTCCGGGCGGCGGCCTCATCGTCTCTCTGCACGTAACAGACCCCGCGTGGCTGCGCAGCCTGCTGCTCCGGCTCCAGGGCGGGGCTCGGGTGCTGTCGCCCGACGGTGCCGGGGACTCGGCTGCCGAGGCGGCGCGCGAGGCCCTTGATCAGTACGCGGTACTGCTCGGGACGAGCTGTGCTTTTTAGCTGCTCGCGCATCGCGCTTGGAGGTCCGCCGCCGTCGTCGTCGCTCGCAGAGGGAAGAACGCCTCTGCTCCCTCCGTTTGGATTGCTCGCTCCGCTCGCTGAGGCTGGCGCTTGTGAGCCGCTGCCTTCCTCACTCGCTTCGCAGACGAAAGACGTGTCTGCTCGCTCGCTCGCCAGCCTGACTCCGTGCGGCGGCGCGCGATTTCCGACGCTCGCAGCTGTCTTAGGGTGGATTCCGTGCGCTTTGCCGTCGCTGCTGACGCCTACGACCGCTTCATGGGCCGGTACTCCGTTCGGCTGGCGCCGTCGTTCGCGGACTTCGCTCAGGTCGTACCGGGCCACCGTGCGCTCGATGTCGGCTGTGGCCCGGGTGCGCTGACGACCGAGCTCGTCCGACGTCTTGGAGCGACAGCTGTTGCCGCGGTCGACCCGTCGGAGCCGTTTGCCGCCGCCGCCCGCGAGCGCCATTTCGGAGTTGACGTACGCGTCGCAGCCGCGGAAGAACTGCCATTTGCCGACGGCGAGTTCGACGCAGCGCTGGCTCAGCTCGTCGTTCACTTCATGGATGATCCAGTACGCGGCTTGGCCGAGATGGCGCGCGTCACGCGTCAGAGTGGTGTGGTCGCAGCATGCGTGTGGGACCACGCGGGCGGGCAAACGCCGCTGGCGCCGTTCTGGAAGGCCGTGCACGAGTTCGACCGCGATGAAACCGGCGAATCCGGCATGGCCGGCGGACACGAAGGCCACCTCACCGAGCTCTTCACTGCGGCCGGTCTGCGCAACGTGCAGGAGAGTGCGTTGCCGGTCATCGTGGAGCACGCCACGTTCGAGGACTGGTGGGAGCCGTTCACACTCGGAGTCGGGCCTGCCGGCGTTTACCTAACCTCGCGCCAACCCGAACGCCAGGCCGAGCTCCGCGAGCGCAGCCACGAGGTCCTCGGGCCTGGCCCGTTCGCGATCGAGTCCCGCGCTTGGACCGCGCGGGGAAATGTCTAGTGGTGGCCGATAGGGTGCTGAGATGGTCTGGGTGATCGTCTTCGTTGGCATCGCATTGGCGGGGCTCGTGATGCTGATCTCCTACGCGGTGTGGCTTGCTCATAAGGCCAGCGACGTCTGGAGCGAGGTAGACATGCTGGCAGTGCGGGCGAATGAGCTGGCCGACCTCGTAGCACAGATCCAGGTTCCGGAACGTGCGTTCCAGCCGGACTGGCCCAGCGATCGCACACTCTCTGCACAGATCGACGAGGCATCCGCGACGTAGGATGACTCCGGAGCACCCGTGCTGCAGGAAAGAGGAATCATGACTCCGCTTGTACTAGGTCTTGGCGTCCCCGAGCTGCTGATCATTCTGGCCGTGGTGCTGCTGCTGTTCGGCGGCGCACGCCTCGCCGGCTTGGGCAAGAGCACCGGACGTGCGCTTAGAGAGTTCAAGGAGGAGACCAAGGGTCTCAAGTCCGATGAGAGCCAACAGCCGCTCAACCCAGGCCCTGGGGGAAGCGCGCCAGCCACCGGCGAGTACCACCCGCCGCCGCAGGCCAACACATCAACCCAGCCACCGAGCGGCGCCACCTACCAGCAGCCGCCGCGGGCCAACCAAGATCCCTCCGGTACCGACCTGCGTAACGACGCCTGACCCTATGCCCTGAGTTGCCGTGTCTTTGACGATCAAGGGCCGGCCGATCCACTTCAGCTTGAAGTGGCTTAAGCCGCCGCCTGCCCCACCAGACGGCACGATGACTCTGTTCGAGCATCTGCGGGAACTTCGATACCGGCTAGTTGTCGTCGTACTCGCGATCTTGGTCGGGATGATCGTTGCGTGGTTCTTCCGCTACGAGCTGCTCGACATCCTGCAGCGCCCGTACTTCCAAGCCATCGCCGACCTCAAGGCCAAGAACCCGGATGCGGACACATCCTTGGTCAACATCAACCTAACGTCGCCGCTCACCTTGTCCTTGAAGGTCTCGGCCTTGGCCGGGGCCATCGTCACCGCGCCCATCTGGTTGTACCAACTCTGGGCATTCATCGTTCCTGGCCTACTGGCCAAGGAGAAGAAGTGGGCGTTGATTTTCATCGGTGTCGCGACTCCGGTGTTCATCGGCGGCGTGGTTGTTGGCTATGTCGTCTTGCCCAAGGCCATCACGGTGCTGCTCAGCTTCACGCAGAGCGGTGTGACCAACCTCCAGGACATCAACGCCTACCTTTCGTTTCTGATGCGCCTTATGTTGGTCTTCGGGATCGCCTTCCTGATCCCGCTGGTCGTGTTGCTGTTGAACCTCGTTGGGGTCGTCAAGGCCAAGACTCTGTCGAAATACCGGAGCTTGGTAATCTTCGGCACCTTCGTCTTCGGTGCCATCGCAACGCCATCGACCGATCCGTTTTCCATGCTCGCACTGGCCGCGCCGATGACGCTGTTGTTCCTGGCAGCTGAGGTAATTGCACATATCCATGACCGGCGCAAAGCGCGGGAGGCGGCGCTGGCCGGCGACGATGGGCTCATCCGGCGCAGTGTCCAAGACGACAAGGCATTGCGGGAACTCTCCGAGGGCAGTGACGACGGCCTCGACCCGCCGTGAGTCGCCAGATCAGGCTGGTGGTCAACCCGTCCGCGGGGAAGGGTCGTGCTCTGGAGCTGCTCCCGCATGTGGCCGGCACGCTGCGTGACGGCGGCGCGGATCTGCAGATCCTGCTGAGCCGCGACTTCGCGGAGGCACAGTCGATGACTCGGCGTGCGATCGAAGACGGCGTGGACGTGCTCGCGGTGATGGGCGGCGACGGGATGATGCATTTAGGCGTCAACACCGCGGCGGCCGCGCATCTGTTCGGTGGCAGCCGGACAACGCTGGGCCTGATTCCCGCTGGAACGGGCAACGACTTGTGCCGCGGCATCGGTCTCGACCCGCACGATGCGGTGGCGGCTGCGGCTGTCATAGCGGCTGGTTATAGCCGTTCTCTTGATCTCGCGCAGGTGGGCGACACCTACGTGGGAGCGGTGCTTGCCACCGGCTTCGACGCCCTGGTGAATCGCCGGGCCAACCAGATGCCGTGGCCCAGGGGCTCGACTCGGTATGCGGTCGCCGTGATGGCGGAGCTGCGGGTGTTCTCGCCCTTGCAGTATCGGCTGACTCTCGACGGCGAGGTGCGCGAGCAAGAGGCGATGCTGGTAGCCGTCGGCAACACCAGCTCGTACGGCGGCGGCATGCTCATCTGCCCCAAGGCCGACCCTTTCGACGGACTCCTCGATGTCACGATCATCCATCCAGTTGGGCGGCTCAAGCTGCTGAGGCTCCTCCCCGAGATGTACTCGGGAACCTTCGTCCGGGACCCATGCGTCGAGCAGCTTCGGGTTCGCGAGGTGACGGTCGAGGGGCCTGGGCTGGTCGGCTTCGGCGATGGCGAGATGATCGCAGCCGCTCCGCTGAAGGTCTGCTGCGTGCCCAGCGCGCTGCCAGTATTCACTCCATTCACTCGCCATCGTTAGTCTGTGCGATCGCGCGCGAGAATGCCGGTCGACGGTGCGCGGTAACTTGGGCCGCATCATGGCCGACCCCGACCTCGAATCGCCGAGTCCCGCTGAGGCGTACGCGCAGTTCCGTCAGAAGCAGTCCTCGCCAGTGCTTGCAGCCTTTGCCGACGGCTATGGGTTTGCCTTCGACGAGTACCAGCGCGAGGCGTGTCGGCACATCGAGGCGGGCTCGGGAGTGCTTGTAGCCGCGCCAACTGGGGCGGGCAAGACGATCGTGGGCGAGTTCGCTGTTTTCCTTGCGCTCCAGAACGGCCACAAGTGCTTCTACACCACCCCGATCAAGGCGCTGTCGAACCAGAAGTACGCCGACTTGGTCCGACGCCACGGAGCCGCGAATGTTGGGCTGCTTACCGGTGACACGTCGGTCAACTCGGAGGCGCCGATCGTGGTGATGACCACCGAGGTGCTGCGGAACATGATCTATGCGAGGTCGTCCACGCTGGCAAATCTCGGCTATGTCGTGCTGGACGAGGTGCACTACTTGGCTGACCGTTTCCGCGGTGCCGTTTGGGAAGAAGTGATCATCGGTCTGGCCGACTCCATCCAGCTGGTGGCGCTCTCGGCGACGGTGAGCAACGCTGAAGAGTTCGGCGAGTGGCTGTCAGAGGTGCGTGGCGACATGGCGGTCGTCGTCTCCGAACGCCGGCCGGTGCCGCTGTACCAGCATGTCTTGGTTGGCCGCAGCCTTTATGACCTGTTTGCCGAACTCGCGCCCACGGCCCGCGAGTTGCCTGGAGAGGGCAAGACCGAGGTCAACCCGGCGCTGATCAAGATTGCGCGGGATGAGTCCAGGTTCATCCGTGACGACGCCCGCCGTCCGCGCGGCAAGAGTGGGCGTGGCCGGCGCACCGTGAACTACGGCAGCGGCGCCTACGGGGGGGCTGCACACCGGTCCCACTATGGTGGCGCTGGCCGTCGACCTCGCTCGCTCCATGTGCCAAGTCGCCCGGAGTTGGTCGAGTTGCTCGACGAGGAAGCGCTCTTGCCGGCCATCGTGTTCATCTTCTCCCGCGTCGGCTGTGATGCCGCAGTCCGCCAATTGCTTGCGTCCGGGATCCGGCTCAGCAGCCGCGTAGACCAGCAGGAGATCGCCGCAATCATCGAGCGGCATGTCGTCGGACTCTCTGACGGCGATTTGCGGGCGCTCGACTACGAACGCTTCGCCGAGGCACTCAGCAGGGGCGTGGCGGCGCATCACGCCGGCATGCTGCCCGCGTTCAAGGAGTGTGTCGAGGAGGCCTTCGTCCGTGGATTGATCAAGGTGGTCTTCGCCACCGAGACCTTGGCATTGGGCATCAACATGCCCGCCCGGTCCGTGGTGCTGGAGAAGCTGGTGAAGTTTGACGGTGAGACCCACGCTGACATCACGCCGGGGGAGTACACCCAGCTGACCGGTCGCGCGGGGCGTCGTGGGATCGATGTCGAAGGTCACGCGGTCGTGCTCTGGCAACCTGGACTCGATCCGCGGGCGGTCGCTGGCCTGGCCTCGCGGCGTACCTATCCGCTGAAGTCCTCCTTCTCTCCGACCTACAACATGGCGGTCAATCTGGTGGCAAGCGTCGGGCGCGAGCGCGCCCGTACCCTGCTCGAGCAATCCTTTGCGCAGTTCCAGTCCGACCGCTCGGTGGTCGGTGTGGCGCGCACCCTCGAAAAGAACCAGCAGACCATCGCGGCCTACTGGGCCTCGGCTGCCTGCGAGCTCGGCGACTTTCGGGCGTACGCAGACTTGCGGGCGGAGCTTGCCGATCTTGAGGCGTCGGCTGCCCGGGAGCGGCGGTCCGACCGCCGCGCCGAGGCGTTGCAGACGCTGTCGATCTTGAAACCTGGTGATATCATCCGGGTGCCCAGTGGGAAGAGCCAGGGCTGGGCAGTGATCATCGATCCGGGCATTCGGCAAGATCATCAGGCGCCGCGACCGCTCGTGCTCACCGAGGAACGCCAGGTCCGACGGTTGTCGATCACTGACTTTCCCACTCCACCGCTGGTGCAGGGCCGCATGAAGATCGGCAAGCACTTCAACCCCAAGGACGCTGTCTCGCGACGCAATCTGGCCGCGGCGCTGCGCGCCAAGGTCAGCGAGATCGATCTTGATCACGTACGCCACCGCCAAATCGGAATCGACCCAGACACCCAGGCTCGACTCGAGCAGCTTCGCGCCGCCGTACGGCGGCATCCGTGCCACAGCTGCCCCGACCGCGAAACGCATCTGCGGTGGGCCGAACGAGCGCAGCGGCTGGAGCGTGAGAGCGCCCGGCTGGAGGCCCGGATGGACTCTCGCAGCAACACCATCGCCAATCACTTCGACAAGATCTGCCTGGTCCTGGAGTCGCTCGGCTATCTCACCGGGGACGGGGGGAGCCAGGTCAGCGAGTTCGGCAGGATGCTCGCCCGGATCTATGCCGAGCTGGACTTGGTAGCAGCCGAGTGCATTCGCGCCGGTGTCTTCGCTGGCCTGACCCATCCACAGCTGGCCGCCGTCTTGGCCTCCCTTGTCTTTGAGACAAGGCGGACCGATGAGGCACATCGCCGACCGCGGATGCCGGACGCTAGGAGCAATGCTGCGATGACCGAAGTACGCCGGATCTGGCACGAGGTATCGCTGGTGGAACGTGATGCGAGGTTGCAGCGCGGACCGGAACCGGACATCGGTTTCAGCGAGTCGGCGTACGGATGGGCGGCTGGCCGGACACTGGCTGAGGTGCTGGTGGGCAGTGACCTGACGGCCGGCGATTTCGTCCGGTGGGTACGCCAAGTCGCCGATTTCGCTGGACAGATTGCCGATGCTGCCGGTCCGGGTGATCTCCGTGACACAGCGCGGCTGCTGGTCCGCTCGATGCGGCGCGGCGTGGTCAGCTACGCCCCCCAGATGGACGCCGACGAGGGCGACGACCTGACTGGTGCCGACCTTCCGTAGCCGACGAGTCCGGCTTAGGAGGCCTGGCTTACGGTCGACATGTTGAAGTCGGGCACCCGGATGGGCGGCATGATCGTCCGGTTGAAATAGTCATTCCACTCCCGGCACAAGGTCAGCTCGGCAGCGCCAACCTCGGTGATCCGGCCCAACAACTCCACCGGGGAGTCATTGAAGCGAAAGTTGTTGACGGCTCCAACCACCTCCCCGTCCTCAACCAGATAGACCCCGTCACGGGTAAGCCCAGTCAGCAGCAGCCGCTCGGGGTCGACCTCGCGGATGTACCACAGGCAGGTCAGCAGCAGGCCACGTTTCGTAGTAGAGATCATCTGTTGCAGGTTGGCCGTGCCACCACCGTCCATGATCAGATTGTCCGCCGGAGGTGTCGGCTGGGTGCCTGTTCGCCCAGCGTGGGCGCGGTTGCGGATCAGCTCGTGCAGTACCCCGTTCTCAATCCAGGTCGTTGCGTTGATCGGCAAGCCGCCGTCGAAGGCCCAGGAGGTGTCGTCTGCGGAGGTCGTGAAGTCGACAAACGGGATCGTTTCCAGACCTGGGTACTGCGGATCCGACAGAAGGGTGATCGGAAGCTCAGCGAGCCGTTGCCCGATCTTGGTCGTGCCGTTCCCGCCGGCAAACACGTTGCGACCCTCTTCCGCGTCGCGTGCATTGGCTGTCCAGTACGCGTAGATCATCAAGTCCGCAACGGCGCCGGGCGGTAGCAGGGTCTCGTAGCGTCCGGGAGGCAGATCCAGCTTGGTTGTTGCCCAGCTCAACCGAGTGCTCAGCTCCTCAACAGCCTCAGCAACGTCGACATCGGAGAAGTCTCGGGTCGTCCGTCCTAGCCACGCCGAAGATTCCAGATCGGCCGTCTTGGCGTTGAGCTCCAACTTGCCGGTTCGCTGCACGCCGCGGCGCCGCAAGCCGGTGCTGCTGCCCAGATAGGTGGTCGCTACACCGTGCTCCGCGAAGCCAAACAGCAGTTGCCGTGCCGCGTGAGCATTCTCAAAGGCGACGCCCAGCCCCTTCGCCAACTCCCCGAGGATGTCGATGCTGGTGGTCTCCGGCGGCTCGGTCCAGACATCGTGGTGCGGATAATTTTCGACCATCGGGGAGGCGTCCTCAGCCGGCCGTCCGGTGCGCGCCAAATCCTCGGCGGCCGCTACGACCGCGACGACGTCCTCAGCTCCGGCAATCTCCTCGATGACGGTGCCCGCCGCGGTCCGACCCTCGACCTCAGCCATCGCAGTCACGGTGAGACTCCTGCTACGTATCTCACCGTTCGTGATCAAAGCATTGTTGGCCCAGCGCAGGTTGGCCTCGGCGCGCTCGCTCACCCAGAGCACACACGGCAGGGTTGCGACGCTGAGCGCCTGCTCGACGAGGTCCTGCGGACGTGGGGCGGCGTTCACTGCTGACCCCCTTCGGCTTGAGTGTTCAGCACGTTCACCTTGCGGAACAGCGCCGAGGGGCAGCCATGCGACACCGGGGCGATCTGCCCCGGCTGTCCCTTGCCGCAGTTGAAGGCGCCACCCAGGACGTAGGTATCCGGGTTTCCGACAGCCTCCATGGATCGCCAGAAGTCTGTTGTCGTGGCCTGATAGGCAACATCTTTCAGCTGCCCGGCCAACCTGCCCTTGTCGATCTTGTAGAACTGCTGGCCGGTGAACTGGAAGTTGTAACGCTGCATATCGATCGACCATGACTTGTCGCCCACGATGTAAATGCCGTTGTCGACACCGGAGATCAGCTCGCCGGTGCTGGGGCCGCCGGGCGCTGGCTGAAGCGACACATTGGGCATCCGTTGCATCGCTATGTGGCCTGGTGAGTCCGCGTAGGCGCACCCGTTCGAGCGCCCGAAGCCCTTCTCTGCTGCCATCTGCCGGTTCAGCTGATAGCCGACGAGGGTGCCGCCGGAGATGATGTCGAACTGCTGCTGGGCAACCCCCTCATCGTCATAGCCGACGGTGGCCAGGCCATGGTCGACCAGCCGATCTCCGGTCACGTTCATCACTTCGCTGCCGTATTGCAAGCTGCCGAGCTGATCGAAGGTCGCGAAGGACGTACCGGCGTACGCGGCCTCATACCCCAGCGCCCGATCCAGCTCGGTCGCGTGCCCGATCGACTCATGGATGGTGAGGAACAAGTTGCTGGGATGGATCACCAGGTCGTACAGGCCAGCCTCGACCGAGGGGGCGGCAACCTGCGCCGCCAGCAGCTCGGGGATCTCTGCCACCTCGGCGTCGAAGTCCCAGCCGGTCCCCGTCAGGTACTCCCAGCCCCGGCCAGTCGGTGGGGCAGTGCTACGCATCGTTGCGAATCCATGATCACCGACGCTGACTGCAGTCAGCTGGGCCTGGATTCGAACCCGCTGTTGGGTTGTGCTGGTGCCGGCGAGATTCGCGAAGTATTTGTTCTCGTGAACGTAGCCGAGGATTGCAGTGGCGTGTGTCACGCCGGGCGCCGCGAGTAGCGCCTCGTTGAGCCCCAGAACCCGACCGGTCTTGGCGGCTTCATCAACATCGAACGGGTTCACCTCGTACGCCGAGACCCAGGTGGCGTCGGGATAGACGTCCTCATCGGCCAACTCGACCGATGCGGGCGTTAGCGGACGAGACACTTTCGCGGTGGCAACCGCACGCTCCGCCAGGTGGGCCGCAGAGTCGGCCGAAAGCGTGATGTCTGCGGCGAATCCCCAAACGCCGTTATGTACGACACGAACCGACAAGCCGAGGACCTGGCCATCAGCGGTGGTTTCCAGCGCATGATCACGAAAGCTGCGGTAACCCTGGCGTATCCGCTCCACGCGGATCTCCGCATGGCTGCACCCGAGCTCCTTGGCCTTGGAGAGGGCGGCGTCACCGAGCTCCGCTAAGGGCAGCGCAAGGAAACGTTCATCAAGCTGCGGCATGGTGGTCAGCGTAGTGCTGTGTCTAATGGCTC
Source organism: Propionibacteriaceae bacterium (assembly GCA_035535875.1). Lineage (GTDB taxonomy): Bacteria > Actinomycetota > Actinomycetes > Propionibacteriales > Propionibacteriaceae > Microlunatus. Next base: position 15,842 of record DATLPF010000059.1, on the reverse strand, counting down.
GCTGCGGATCGCGCCGTCGTGTGTCTGCCCCATCTAGAGTGTTCGTCGTGACGGTCGCTGTTCGTGTCATCCCGTGCTTGGACGTGCACGCCGGCCGGGTCGTCAAGGGCGTCAATTTCGTCGCGCTGCGGGACGCGGGCGATCCGGTTGAGCTGGGCGCGTTCTATGACGCCGAAGGAGCTGACGAGCTGACCTTCCTCGACATATCGGCGTCGGTGGAGGGTCGGGAGACGACACTGGACGTGGTACGCCGGACCGCCGAGACAGTGTTCATTCCGCTGACAGTGGGCGGCGGTGTCAGCTCGGTCGACGACGTTGATGTCTTGCTTCGCGCCGGTGCTGACAAGGTGGCGATCAATACCGGGGCGATCCGGCGGCCGGAGGTGATCGGGGAGATCACCCGGCGGTTCGGCAATCAGGTACTGGTGCTCTCCGTCGACGCTCGGCGCGCGGACTGGGCGCCGTCTGGCTTCGAGGTGACCACCCACGGCGGGCGGACTGCTGCAGGCCTGGACGCGATCGAATGGGCCCGCCGCGGAGTTGATCAGGGCGTGGGTGAGATTCTCCTCAACTCCATGGATGCTGATGGCACGACCGACGGCTTCGACGTGGAGATGATCCGTGCCGTACGCGCCGTGGTTGACGTGCCGTTGATCGCGTCCGGCGGCGCAGGTCGAGTCGAGGACTTTCCGCCGGCGATCACCGCAGGCGCAGATGCAGTGTTGGCCGCGACCGTTTTCCACTTCGGTACGTTGCGGATCGCCGAGGTCAAGTCTGCAATCGAGTCGGCAGGATTTCCGGTACGCCGTGCCGCGCTTGCCCCAACAGCGGGACACTGAGCCCGTGCATGCATCGAGGCGGGTCGTCTGGCTGCCGTACGCCAGTGTGGAAGAGGCGAAGCAGCGACTCGGCGGTATCCCGGAAGGTATCCACGTCGACTGCTATCGCGCCGACGGTGGCAGCTGGCCGGATACGGTCGCCGAGGTCGAGTTCTACGTGCTGCCGTACCTGAAGGGCGAGGAGGTTCTCGACCGGGTCGGCGAGATGCGCCAGCTCAAGGTGATCCAGACCTTGACGGCAGGGGTGGAGAACTTTCTGCCGTTCGTGCCCGATGGCGTGATCTTGTGCAATGCCGCCGGGGTGCACGACGCAAGTACCGCCGAGTTGGCCGTCGCCCTGGCGTTGGCGAGCGGCCGGCATCTCGATCATTATGCGCGGAACCAGCCGAGCGGCACCTGGGAGGAATTCCGGCTAGGCATCTCGCTGGCTGATAAGCGTGTGTTGATCATCGGATACGGTCACATCGGCGCCGCGATCGAGCGCAGGCTAGCTGGGTTTGAGGTTGCCTCGGTGACCCGAGTGGCCCGCCGGCCACGCACAGAGCCGGAAGTGGTGAATGGAACCGAGGCTCTCCCGGAGCTGCTTCCGCTGGCCGATGTCGTCTTCCTCGTGGCACCGCTCACTCCACAGACCGAGGGGATGATAGGAAGCCCGGAGCTCGCTGCGCTGCCGGATGACGCCCTGCTGGTCAATGTCGCTCGCGGCAAGCTCGTTGACACAGATGCGCTGCTGGCCGAGACCTCGACCGGCAGGATCCGAGCGGCTCTCGATGTCACCGATCCCGAGCCGCTGCCGCCCGAGCACCCGCTGTGGCGTACGCCCGGCGTGCTGATCTCGCCGCACGTGGGCGGGCCAAGCACTGCCTTCTTCCCACGCGCCGACCGACTCATCGCGGCGCAGCTGGGTCGTTTCGCCGCTGGCAAGGAACTGGAGAACAGGATCACATGACCCCCTTCGAGATGCCCGAGACTCCGGAAGTGGACCCCACCTGCGTCTTCTGCAAGATCGTCTCCGGCGAGCTGCCCTCCCGACGGATCTACGAGGACGATCGGGCTGTGGCTTTTCTCGACATCGGCGCGTGGCATCGCGGGCACGCGCTGGTGGTGCCGAAACGGCACGTAGCCGACATTGTCACTGGCACAAGCTCGTTACCCGAGATCGCACCGGCGGTCGAGGCCGTTGCGAGGCTGCTGATGCACCGGCTTGCTGCGGACGGGATCAACCTGCTGTCCTCAGCCGGCGAAGCGGCCGGTCAGGAAGTCTTCCACCTGCACATGCATGTGGTGCCGCGTTACGCCGACGAGCCCGGCTTGGGCATGCTGGTCAACCCAGGTGGCGTTCCCGAGGGTGAGTTGGAGTCGGTCTATCGGCAGATCCAGGCGGGCGTGTGACCCTGCTGACCCGTTCGGCTCCACCATCGTCACTACCGGTCAGCCGGCGGCTGGCTCGGGCGGCAGTGGAGTTTCTGCCGCCGCTGGCGGTGGCATTGTTGATCTTGCCGTACATCATCCAGTACGGAAAGTTGCTTCCCTGGCACCCATCAACGATCGACCTGCAGGTCTATGTGTATGCGGTCAAGGACATGCTGGCAGGCAAGGACATCTTTGCCACCACGATCCCTATCTGGAGCCTCTACTTCATCTATCCGCCGATCGCGGCGATCTTGATGACGCCACTCGCCTTCGGCCCATACGTGTTCTGGCAGGTCATCTGGACAGGTGGCCTCGTCTGGGCTCAGCAGTCGGTGCTAAAGCGCTGCGGCGCGCCGCGCGGGTGGAAGCTCGGGCTGCTGGGCATCGCAGTGGTACTTGCGGTCGAGCCGATTCGTACGACACTGGGCTACGGCCAGGTGAACACCATGCTGATGGCGCTGGTGGTTGCCGACCTGCTACCGGATCCGCCCGAGCATCGAAGGCGGATTCCGCAGGGCATCTTGATCGGACTGGCCGCGGCGATCAAGCTGACCCCGGCGCTCTTCGTGATCTTCATGTTCTTGATCGGCAAGCGACGAGCGGCGATTACCGCGGTCATCAGTTTTGCCGTCTTCACCGGGATTGGCGCGATCTTGCTATTCCGCGAAACGGTGGTGTTCTTCAGCGGGCTGTCCGGTGGCGACACCCGTACGGCCTCACCTCTGTACGCCGGCAACCAGTCGCTGCTCGGCGTGTTCTTCCGGCTCGGTGACTCCTCGCGTACCACCACCCTGTTAGGCCTCGCGGTAGCTGGAGTTCTGGCAGTTCTGGGCTGCCTGGTCGCTGCCCACTGGTGGCGAAGCGGCGAAAAGGTCTTCGCGATCGCGATTGTGGGACTCACCACGTGCCTGGCCTCGCCACTGTCCTGGACACACCACTACGTGTGGATCCTCCCCATGGGGATGGCCGTACTGTCTCCAGGAGTGCCTCGCTGGGCCCGGTATGTCGGCGGCTTCTGGGTGGTCTGGGTATGCGCCTGTCTGCCACTCGCGGCGCTCCCGTACGGCGGCGGACGGGAGCGGCAGTTCGACTTCCTGCAACAGCTGGTGGCCAATCTTGGTCCGATGCTCGGTGTGATCTTGCTGGTCGGCCTTGCCTGGCAGCTGGTCGTGAACACCCGTGCTCAGCCGATTCCCACGACGGCTAGTTGATCTGGGTGCCCGTGATGCGACGGTAGTCTGACCGCCATGACTCCGGAGAGCCTCACGAGCGAAGGAATTGAGCCCACAGCCGGGAACGGTGTCGACATCAAGCCCAGGTCCCGAGTGGTCACCGACGGCCTGGAGGCCACGGGATCACGTGGCATGCTGCGGGCGGTCGGTATGAGCGATGAGGACTGGGCGAAGCCCCAAATTGGCGTGGCCTCCAGCTGGAACGAGATAACCCCGTGCAACTTGTCGCTTGACCGGCTGGCCAAAGCAGTCAAAGACGGAGTACACGCGGCCGGCGGCTATCCGCTGGAGTTCGGCACCATCTCAGTCTCTGACGGCATCTCCATGGGCCACGACGGCATGCACTACTCGTTGGTGAGCCGGGAGATCATCGCAGATTCGGTGGAGACAGTGATGCTCGCGGAACGGATGGATGGCTCGGTGCTGCTCGCCGGCTGCGATAAGTCGCTGCCTGGAATGCTGATGGCCGCAGCTCGTCTTGATCTTGCTTCGGTGTTCCTCTACGCCGGCTCGATCATGCCTGGCCGCGTTGGCGACAAGGAGGTCACCATCATCGACGCCTTCGAGGCGGTGGGTGCATGCGTCAGGGGACTGATCAGTCGCGACGATGTGGCCAAGATCGAAAAGGCCATCTGCCCAGGTGAGGGTGCCTGCGGCGGCATGTTCACGGCCAACACCATGGCCAGCGCCGCTGAGGCACTGGGCATGTCGCTACCCGGCTCCGCTGCGCCGCCGGCAGTCGACCGTCGCCGTGACGGCTTCGCGCGTAGGAGCGGGATGGCAGTGGTCGAGCTGCTGCGGCGGGGGATCACCGCTCGCCAAATCTTGACCAGGGAGGCATTCGAAAATGCCATCGCCGTGACCATGGCCTTCGGCGGCTCGACCAACGCAGTGTTGCATCTGCTGGCGATTGCGAACGAGGCCGAGGTTGAGCTCACCCTCGACGACTTCGTACGCGTCGGCCGTAAAGTCCCGCATCTGGGCGACCTCAAGCCCTTCGGCCGGTACGTCATGAACGATGTGGATCGGGTCGGGGGAGTGCCCGTGGTCATGAAGGCACTGCTGGAGGCGGGGCTACTTAACGGAAATTGCCTCACCGTGACGGGCAAGACGATGGCGGAGAACCTTGCCGAGATCGCGCCGCCGGATGTGGATGGGAAGATCGTCCGCTCGCTGAACAACCCGATCCATCCAACCGGCGGTATCACGATCTTGCACGGCTCCCTGGCGCCTGAAGGTGCAGTGGTGAAGAGCGCTGGTTTCGATACCGAGGTCTGGAAGGGTACGGCGCGTGTCTTCGACGGCGAACGAGCTGCGATGGATGCGCTGGAGGATGGCACCATTACCGCCGGCGATGTCGTTGTCATCCGCTATGAAGGACCCAAGGGCGGCCCGGGAATGCGCGAGATGTTGGCCATTACCGCCGCGATCAAGGGTGCTGGTCTCGGCAAAGATGTCATGTTGATCACCGACGGTCGGTTCTCCGGCGGGACCACCGGACTGTGTGTTGGTCACATTGCCCCGGAGGCTGTGGACGGCGGCCCCATCGCTCTCCTCGAGGACGGTGACGAGATCGTCCTCGATGTCGCCAATGGCCGGCTCGACGTGAGCCTCGACGCAGCTGAACTCCAACGACGCCGCGAAGCGTGGACCCCAACGCCGCGGCCGGCCCCGCGTGGAGTGCTCGCCAAGTACGTCAAGCTTGTCCGCTCGGCCAATGTCGGCGCCATCTGCGGTTGATCACTATGGCGCCCGGCTCAGGTAGGTGTGGCCTGTCGGCGTGGTGATCTTGGTTGTGTGGCGGCGGCCGTCCAACCCGTTGGCGACGGCTTCGACCTTCCAGCCGGGCATTTCTCGCGCGTAGTTGCCGCGTTCGCATTCTCCGCGGCCGTTGGGATAGATGGTCAGACCGCTGTCGGAGTAGCGCTGAATATGGTCGATGTGGCGGATCGGCGCGTCGCAGAACGGATCTCGGCACCACCGATCCCGAACCATGATCAACTTTTTGAGGAAGCCGTCGAAGTGGCGGCGGTACGGATCACCACCGACAATCGGCCCACCCACCGGTGCGGCGTACAACCGGCGCCACCACAAGCGGCCTTTGCTGGTGGCCAAGAGGTCGCGGGCCAGACCGGCCGGTAACGGTCCATAGCCGTCTAGCTCCGCCGCCGTCGGGTCCTTGGCGTCCAGCAGCGCATCCAGTGGCATCACGATCTGCAGTTCGGCGTTCACATCGGCTGCGTTCGCTTGGCCGGTGATCCGTTCCACCAGTGTGTCGGCCATGATCTGATCCCGGCACCGCGAATCACCGGCAGCTTTCATAGCGTCGGTGTGGTCGCGTAGCGACTTCAAACAGGCCACGCCTTGCTCGGCAGGCAGGTACCCCGACAGCAGGCTCATGGTGTCTGGTGCCGGCCGCAAGGTGACCCTGCGATGCTTCCGTTCGGTCCGGCCTCGCTCCACGTAACCCTGCGGATCGGCCTCGTAGGCATGCCTGCGGGCGCAGGCCGCGGCGCTCCTCGGCCCCATCTGCGCGATCCCGGCGGCAGTGACCTTCGCATCCACCTCACGTGTCGCCGTTTCGTCCAAATGTCGGGTCTCACTCACGACCAGTGAGGCGACATACTCGCTGACCTCGCCGCCGATCAGCAGCCGGTAGGTTTCCGGCAGATCGAACCACAAAGCCCGAGCCGCCCCGAGCCGGCGGGCAGCCTCAAACCCCGACACCTTGCAGGCCAGGCCGAGCTGATCGGCGATCCCGCGGCCGATCTTGCCTGGATGCACATCGGCGGCCAGCTGCGCCTTGGCTTGCGCTTGGGCGAACCGGACCGATTCGGCGGCCTGCAGTGCGGCTGCCGCCGCCTTCAGCTTCTCCAGTCGGGCAATCCGATCAATCCGCACCGCATCCGACACCTCACCTACGTCTGGGAGGTTTGCGCACTCGGCAACGCCATCAGCCAGGCCGGCCAGCACCCTATCGAGCCAACCGGTCAGCGGATCAGCGATCAGATCCGCAACTGGCACGGAAACCACAGCAACTGCCACGCCTCGGACGTTACGGACCGGCACTGACACTTTTCGCTCATACATTCGAACACTCCAGCGCTTCTTCAGAGTCCTCGCGATCGCAGGGGCTACAGCTGTCTCCGCCGCCCACTACCGTCAAGGCGTGAGCGAACGAATCGACGCAGAGCAACGGCGGGCGAGGCTGGCTGAGCGTCACCGTCTGCTGCCGCGTACCCGGACCGACAACCTTCCGCAGATCGCGGACGATCTCGTGGCCCTGCACTCGAGTGACCCGGTCAGCGTGTTCTTGTCGGCGATGGCCCGGATGGTGCATCCCTCGGTGCAGGCGGTTGAGGAGGCGCTGTACGCCGATCGCAGCCTGATCCGGCACCACGGCATGCGCCGGACCCTTTGGGTAGCCACGCCGCCGGTGGTTCGGCTGTTTCACGCCGCGGCGACTCGCGACCTGCTTGCCACCGAGCGGCGGCGCACCCAGAAGCTCCTGGCGGCCAGTGGAGTCGCCGATCCGGAGCAATGGTTAGCCGAGGCGGAGGACCAGGTGCTGGCTGACCTCCGTGAGCATGGCCCGAGCACGGCCCGCGAGATTGGCCAGCGTGGTGCCGCATTGCGTCAGCGGCTGCACCTCTCACCCGGCAAGGCGTACGCCGCGGTGCAGTCGGCGCACACCAGAGTGCTCTACATCCTCGGCTTCGACGGCAGGATGCTGCGAGGCCGGCCGAGCAGCTGGATCAACGGTGCCTACCGATACGCCGACGTCGAGTCGTGGTTGCCCGGTGGGCTCGGAGACCTCGATCCGAGGCCGGCGGCTGCCGAGCTGGCAGGCCGATGGCTACAGCGGTTCGGGCCGGCGACCACGGCTGACCTGCAGTGGTGGATGGGCTGGACAGTGGCCAGGACCAAACAGGCGCTTGCCGATAGCGGGGCAGTGGAGGCCGAGTTGGAGGGCGGCCCAGGCTGGCTGGCCGCGGACGATCCGCCGCTGGGCCCGCTAAAGCCGTGGGTGGCTGTGCTGCCCGGACTGGACCCGACGATCATGGGCTGGAAGCAGCGCGACTGGTACCTGCCCAACACGTCTTTGGAAGTGTTCGACGGCGCCGGCAACGGCGGCCCGAGCCTGTGGGTGGACGGTCGGGTGGTCGGAGCCTGGGCGCAAACCAAGGACGGGACGATCCATACCCACTACTTCGAGCGGGTTGCGGCAGCTCGCCGGCGCGAGATCGATCAGCGGATCAATGAGCTGAAGTCCTGGATCGGCGACACCCGATTTACGGTCCGGTTCCCTGGCGACATCCACGCGCGCTTGCTCGGAACCCGAACCGTGCCGGGGCCTGCATCGCGGGTTGAGTCGAGGCAACGGTGACGCGGCCGAAGGTCATCGGGTGCACCGAGATCGAATTGCTGATCGGGGGCGGTGACCCCGAACAGCCGCCTACGCTGGCCGGATGAGGGCGCGAGCAGTTTCGGCCGCGCTGGCCGTGATTCTGCTCGCTGGCTGCCAGACGGCGGGCGACGACCCGCAACCGTCGCCGGTTCCCATTGACTCCTCGACCGGCGCCGGGTCTGCCTCAACTAATGTCACGCGGGCGCCTGCCTCGGATGCTCCATCGGTGGATTACTCGATCCCGTTGGCACTCGTCGTCCGTGCCACCCGGCCCACGGCCGACGTGCCGCTGGCCGCTGCCCGCCGGATCATCACATCGGGGGCGACGCGCTGGTCGGCCATCGGGCAGTCAGGCGGCGAGATGCGAGTACTCAGCACCGAAGATCGCCGAGCCAGCGATGTGCTGCGTGAAGTTCGGGCCAGCAGCAACGTCCTTGGCGTCGTGCCGGCTGACTCTGTGGACGCCCGCGTTAGGGTGCTGACGGTCGGTGGCCGTCACCCCCTTCGAGACCCCGACCGTTATCCGCTCCGTATTCGTTCCGTGCGACCGGTGCCCGAGGTCACCACCCTTACGGCTGTCGGCGACATCATGTTCGGGCGCCGGGTCGGCGAACGCCACCGTGCTGACCCTGGGGCGCCGCTGAAGCCTCTCGCCAAGCGGCTGGCCAGCGCCGAGACCACGGTCGGCAACTTCGAGTCGACCCTGTCCGCCGACGGGTCACCGACCCAAGGCGGCGACTCCTTTGCAGCCAGCCCGCGCGTCAGGTCCGCGCTCCGGGCGGCCGGGTTCGACCTGCTGTCCTTGGCCAACAACCACACCGGGGACTATGGCGATGGCGCTTTGCGCCAGACTCTTGCCCGTTTCGACTCAGGCGGCCTCGAGACCGTCGGTGCCGGGCGGAATCTGGCCGCAGCGCGTCGTCCGGTGATCATCGAGCGAGACGGCGTACGGGTTGGCTTCATAGCCGTCGACTCCATCGGTGAGACGCCAGCCGCCAGCCGCACTCGGGCCGGCACCAATCGGTTGAACATGCCACCACGTACCGGACCGCTGAACCGCTCGCAGCTGCGGCGGATCACCGCCGACATCCGAGCACTCGGCAGCCAGGTTGATGCCGTAATCGTGCTCACCCACTGGGGCACCCAGTACACGCATCGTCCCGAGTCCAGCCAGCGCGTCGCCGCCCGAGCCTTCACCGACGCCGGCGCTGATCTAGTGATCGGTGGGCATCCGCACTGGGTTCAGGGCTATGAGATGGCCGGATCGGCCGTCGTCATGCACTCGCTCGGCAACTTCATCTTCGACATGGACTTTCAGACCAAGACGCGGGAAGGAGTCTTCTTGGAGATCGTGCTGTGGGGCGGCGCCGTCAAGGCGGTCGAGCCCGTGCCGTACGTGATCGACGATGCCTTCACGCCACGGCTCGTCCAGGGCGATCGGGCGAACGGCATCCTCGCCGATGTGTGGCGCAGCAGCCGCGGACCGTTTGCGCAGTGAGGACACGAGTAGTCCTGCGGCTAATTGAGTGTCAGCAACCATGCCCATACCGTCCGGCCAACCCGATCGAGTTGGCGTCGGTCGACAACGCGCGGTACGTCGTTCCGGGAGTGATAGCCAGCGTAGGGAATGCTGCCGAGCCGGATGGCGGGAATGCCGGCCTTGGCGAACGACCAGTGGTCGCTGGCGAAGTTGGTGCATATTCGGGTCGGGATCTCGGCTCGACGCGCCGCAGCCCGCACCGCGTCGCGAAGCCGGTTGCCGCGGTCGGTTGCCGTGCACACGGGTACATAGCCGGCGCGTACGCCGACCCGATCGAGTGACACCATCGCCTGGATCGCCCGACGCTCCGAGCGCGAGAGGTCCGCGACGAATGCCCGCGAGCCGAAGTGGTGAAATGCGTCACCACTGCCACGCGGCTCCTCGGCACCGAAGGCAATGAACTGCACCGGGAGCGCCGCCGGCTGCTGACGCACCAGCGCCGCCAGCTGGAGCATCACGGCAATTCCAGACGCGTTGTCCTCCGCGCCGGGTGCCACCGGCACGGTGTCCAGATGGGCGCCGACCACCACGTGGGGATCGTTCGCATTGAAGCCCTCAGGTTCCGCGATCACATTGAGTGATGTGCCGCGGGGGACTGGCGTACCCCAGGAGGTGCCGGACGGTACCCGGACTCGGGTCCGCCGCACGTCGTAGCCGAGGCGCTCGAATCGGTTCTCGACAAACTTGGCGGCGTTGGCGAAGTTGTCCGAGGTGGCCTCGCGCGGGCCGATATCCACAGCTAAGTGAACGATGTCGCGGAGCGCGGCGCGTGCGTTCATGGCCGGTCGTGGAGTAGCGCTTGGTCTAGGCGTGGCAGTCGCTGTCGCGCTTGGCGATGCTGCGGACGGGCTCGTACTCGGCACGGCTGACGTGGGGCCATCCGCTGGCGAGGAGGTTGTGGGCGAGGAGCTGGGCGCCGATGGAGAACAGGCGACGGTGAGAACCAGAAGTGAGAGCGCGGCGATGGCACGACGCATCCCTCGACCCTACGTCGGTGCACGGCACACGCTTACTAGGGCATCCGAGCGTCCTTCCGGATCGCAAGACGTACCGCGAGCTGGAATTGACTCGCCCTGTCCGGCGGCTATTGTTGCCGCGTGCACACCAGAGGAACCCTCCTCGTACGTCAGCGTGTCGGCTGAGCCCAAGCTCACACCGACGCGCTCCCTCGCCTGCCACCCGGCAGCGGGGGTTTTTTGTTGGCGCGAGGACCTGCGGCGTGCAGGCGTAACATCCACAACGGATCCCGAGGGTGGGGATCGTCAGGGCGAGGAGACCCGAGATGTCCGACAACGACACGGCAGATGAGCTGACCGGAGCGCAGTCTCTGGTCAGATCGCTCGAGCGCGTGGGGGCAGAGGTCGTATTCGGGATTCCGGGTGGCGCGATCCTTCCTGCGTATGACCCGCTATTCGATTCCGAGAAGGTCCGGCACATTCTGGTGCGACACGAGCAAGGTGCCGGCCATGCAGCCGAGGGCTACGCCATGGTGACCGGAAAGGTCGGCGTATGCATGGCGACCTCTGGACCTGGCGCAACGAACCTCGTGACGCCGATCGCGGATGCGCACATGGACTCAGTCCCCATCGTGGCGATCACCGGCCAAGTTGCTAGCGCGGCGATCGGCACCGACGCCTTCCAGGAAGCCGACATCCGCGGCATCACCATGCCGATCACCAAGCACAGCTACTTGATCACCAAGCCCGCTGATATCGCTCCCGCAATTGCATCCGCATTCCACATCGCCGGAACAGGCCGGCCGGGGCCGGTCCTTGTCGACATCGCCAAAGATGCCCTGCAGGCGAAGACGAGATTCGAATGGCCGCGGCAGCTCGATCTTCCCGGCTACCGGCCCGTGACGAGGCCCCACGCCAAGCAGATGCGTGAGGCGGGCAGGCTCATCGCCGAATCACGACGACCGGTGCTGTACGTCGGCGGCGGCGTCGTGAAGGCTCGTGCCTGGTCCGAACTCAAAGAGCTCGCTGAGCTGACCGGCATTCCGGTGATCACCACCTTGATGGCGCGCGGGGTGTTCCCCGACAGCCACCCGCAAAACATGGGTATGCCGGGAATGCACGGCACCGTCGCCGCGGTCGGGGCATTGCAGCGCAGCGACCTGCTGATTGCGCTTGGCACCCGCTTTGATGACCGGGTGACCGGCCAGCTCTCCACTTTCGCCCCATTGGCGAAGGTGATCCACGCTGACATCGATCCGGCCGAGATCTCCAAGAACCGCGTCGCCGATGTGCCAATCGTCGGCGACTGCAAGGAGGTAATCTCGGAGCTGATCAGCCTGCTCAGGCCAACCGAACGTCGCCCCAAGATCGACGACTGGAGCCGTTACCTGCAAGACCTTAAGCGGCGCTATCCGACCGGGTACGACGAGCCGGAAGATGGCAGCCTTTCGCCCCAGCATGTGATCAAACGGATCGGGGAGATCACGGGACCGGATGCCTATTACGCGGCAGGTGTCGGGCAGCACCAGATGTGGGCAGCCCACTACCTGCCATGGGAGTTGCCAGGTCGCTGGCTCAACTCAGGCGGGCTTGGGACCATGGGGTACTGCGTGCCGGCGGCCATGGGTGCCAAGGTGGGCCAGCCCGACAAGATCGTGTGGGGAATCGACGGCGACGGCTGCTTCCAGATGACCAACCAGGAGCTCGTCACATGTGCCCTGGAAGGGATTCCGATCAAGATCGCCGTGATCAACAATCAGAGTCTCGGTATGGTCCGGCAGTGGCAGACCCTGTTCTATCAAGGCCGCTACTCCAACACCGACCTCAAGACCAACCGGATCCCCGACTTCGGGAAGCTGGCTGAGGCCATGGGGTGTGTCGGCCTGCGCGCCGAAGAGCCCGCGGACGTCGACGCTGTGATTGAGAAGGCGAACTCGATCAACGATGTTCCTGTTGTGGTGGAGTTCGTCGTGCACAAGGACGCCATGGTGTGGCCTATGGTGGCCGCCGGTACCAGCAACGACGACATCAAGGTCGCCCGTGACATGGCGCCGGCATGGGATGAGGATCTGTGATGGCCACGAGTCTCAACACCCACGTACTGAGCGTGCTGGTGCAGAACAAGCCGGGTGTCCTGGCGCGCATCGCTGGCCTGATCTCCCGACGGGGCTACAACATCGAGTCGCTCGCGGTTGGCCCAACGGAGTCGCCTGAGATGTCGCGTATCACCCTCCAGGTGAACGTCGAGGACGTCGTTCTCGAGCAGATCATCAAGCAGCTCAACAAGTTGATCGAGGTGCTCAAGATCGTCGAGTTGGAGGACAGCGCGATCCGTCGAGAGCTGGTCCTGGTCAAGGTCAAGGCGACAGCCGAGACCCGGGGCCAGCTGATCGAGATCATCGGGCTCTTCGGCGCCAAGGCGGTCGACCTCACCTCGGAGGTGATCACTGTCGAAGCCACCGGCAGCCCAGCCAAACTAGCAGCGCTGCTCGAGTTGTTCGAGCCCTACGGGATCCGTGAGCTCGTACAGTCCGGACTCGTTGCACTCGGACGCGGAAACCGGTCACTCACTGATCGGAACCAGCGCACAGAGCGCCTCAAGGCCGTTCGTACCGGATAGAGGGCGCCGACACACCTCGCATCCCCGTGCGCTAACTTCACCACGACCACACACCAAGGGAGAACCACGAAGTGCCTGCAGACATGTTCTACGACGGCGATGCCGACCTGTCCTTGATCCAGGGCCGCAATGTCGCCGTACTGGGATTCGGTAGCCAAGGTCACGCCCACGCGTTGTCGCTGCGTGACTCCGGTGTCGACGTACGCGTCGGCCTGCCAGAGGGCAGCAAGAGCCGGGAGCGGGCCGAGGCCCAGGGTCTTCGCGTGCTAGCACCGTACGAAGCCTGCGAAGAAGCGGACCTGATCATGGTCTTGACGCCGGACCCGGCGCAGCGCAAGGTCTACGCCGCAGCCATTGAGCCGAACCTGGTACCCGGTGATGCATTGTTCTTCAGTCACGGCTTCAACATCCGTTATGGCTACATCAAGCCACCGGAGGGCGTCGACGTCGCACTCGTCGCACCCAAGGGTCCGGGTCACCTGGTCCGTCGGGAGTACAGCGAGGGCCGTGGTGTCCCGGTCCTGGTGGCGGTCGAGCAAGACGCCTCCGGCAAGGCGTGGGACCTCGCGCTCTCGTATGCCAAGGCGATCGGCGGGTTGCGCGCCGGCGGCATCAAGACGACCTTTACCGAGGAGACTGAGACCGACCTGTTCGGTGAGCAGGCAGTGCTCTGTGGTGGGGCTTCGGCACTGGTCCAGGCGGGATTCGAGACGCTCACCGCAGCCGGCTATCAGCCGGAGGTCGCCTATTTCGAGTGCCTGCACGAGCTCAAGCTGATCGTCGACCTGATGTACGAAGGTGGCATCGCCAAGCAGCGGTGGAGTGTTTCCGACACCGCCGAGTACGGCGACTATGTGTCCGGCCCGCGCATCATCGATGATCATGTCCGGGAAAACATGAAGGGCGTGCTCGCCGACATCCAGGACGGCTCCTTCGCCGCTCGCTTCATAGATGATCAAGACGCTGGTGCGCCGGAGTTCAAGGCGTTCCGAGAAGCCGCGGAGAAGCACCCGATTGAGGCGGTAGGTCGTGAGCTGCGGGAACTCATGTCATGGGTCAAGAGTCACGACGACGACTACGTCGAGGGCACTGCCGCTCGCTGAAGCTCCTTTTTCAGCCGGGCACCACCACGTGAGCGCCGCGGTCAGCGGGACTTGATCACCATGGCGATGAGGCGGGTGCCGTCATTTTGGACGCCAGTGCCGATCAAGTAGAGCCGACTGCTCGGCTCGTCGGAGTCGCTGTAGACCTCGTCGTTGGTCATGACGCAGGTGTCGGCCATGCCCTTCGTGCTCACCGGCGAGGGAATCTCAGAGATGCATTGACCGAACGTCTCGCTAAGGCTGGTCAGTGCTTGGGCGGCCGACCCTCCAGGCACATCGATCACCGCTTCCAGCTGGTAATCGTGGGTCGATCGGTACGTGCCGGTGACTACCGAACTGTCGTCGGGCAGGTCGATGTCGCCAAAGTATTCGACGTCAGCGAGGGTCATTGGCGAGCATGTGTAACCGGTGAGATCGTTTTTGCATCTCGAGCCGCGATCGGTGGTGAACGAGAAGTACGGCACCCCCCAGGCGCCGGCGTACTGGGTCAGAATCGCCAATGCCACCGCCACCGACCCGAGCATCAGAGCAATACCACCGAGCACATGTAGAGCCTTGTGTCGGTGGTCATATCTAGGCCGAGTGCGTCTCCGGGCCATAGCCACAGGATGCCCGACTGCGTAGCCGAGATATACGAAATTAAGGCATCAATCCGATCACAAATGGCTGCGCGCCACATCCGCTATTTCTTGACGGCGATCACGACTGATGTGTCTTCGGCAACCATCACGTCAACACTGGTGAAGCGCTCATCGGAAAGCCAGTCCAGACGCAGTGAGTCCACTCGACCAGCCTCGACCGGAGGCCACGTGGGGCAGGGCGTGAAATCGTCCAAGACGATCATGCCGCCTTCCTCGAGGAGTTCGACGATCTTCTCCCGCGGCCAGCCCTTCGCGCTGGTGGCATCCATGAAGATCAACGAGAAAGGAGCATGCTGGACCAGGCTGCTCCAGTCTGCATGCATGACGTCGATATCGTCACCGGCAAACATGTCCATGACGCCGTGCGCCAGCTCGGGGTCGAGCTCGGCGGTGATCACCCGGGTATGCTTCGGCGCTCCGCTACGCAGCCACGCGGCGCCAACTCCGCAGCCGGTACCGCATTCGGCGATCGTTCCAGTTCGAGTGGCTGCCAGAGCGGCGAGTAGCCGGCCGGTCTCGGTCCGTGAGGCCTGAACATATCCGCGCTCCAACGACATCCGTAGTGCCCTGATCACAAGCTCAGGAAGGTCGGGGGGAGCGCTCACTTCAACAGTGTGCCAGCCATCCAAATACTCGTCGCCTGTTCCACCATGTGAAACATAGCCGCTTAATGGATGGGCACTAGATAGTTGGAGGCCCTACTATTTTTCTTGTCGATATCCAACAATTCACGGGAAAAGCTCATGTACGACATGTATCCGGACGCATGGACGGTCGTTGCTGACCGTCAGCATCAGGTGCACGCCGATCAGCCTCGTCGGCGGGCCCGCAAGGAACACTCGGTCGTACCTGCGATTCTCCAGGCCCGGGCCCATCAGGCCGGGCGCGCCACCTGAGCTTGCTCCTGCGCGTCGTTGCAGTGCGGCGGCCCGCTCGCTACGGCGAGCCGTCGCGAAATGATCTAGACCGCCGCTGCAATGGCGTCACCAATTTCGCTCGTCTTTCGGATCCGATCTGGGGTACGGGCCGCGATGTCGGCGACGACCGCTCGTTCGATCCGCGTCGCCTCCTCGGAGAGTCCACAATGATC
>DATLPF010000058.1:0-3549 GCA_035535875.1 Propionibacteriaceae bacterium | reverse complement strand
CACATGCGGCACGCCGCGAACCTCGAAGTCGACCTGGTACGTGGCGCCAGGCGACGAACTGATCAGTTCGTAGTCGATGATCGCCCTGGCCTCGGTCGCCATGCCACTGGTCAGGAAGCCGCCCGGATCCTTCCCGACGAGGTGTGCAACCGATCCGACGACGGCAAGCCGCCATTGGAACTGTCGGAGCGGACTGAGCAGATCCTGGCTTCTCGTGACTGGCTGTCGCCGATGAAGTCGGCCAGCTGAGCCCAGTGTTCTGGTTGCGCTGCGAATCGTAACAATGTTCTAATAGGACGTGTGGGATCTCGACTCGACTCAGTACGGCGAAGCGGATGCAGGCGGTCTGCGTGGTGCCGATCGTTTGTTGGTGCGAGAGAAACACTGCCGCTTATGGCTGAGCAAGATCATCTGCGGGGTGGTCTTCTACGAGAGTCTGAGCAAAGCCGATGCTCCGGCTCCGGCGCGCTGCCATTGACTCCCGAGGCGGCCATACGTTCGAACTTTCGCTTGCCCATCGCGAGCACGACTCTCGGTTCGTCATTTGGTACTCCGTGGACGATCCTGAGCCAGGGAAACAGATATGCCGACGACGATCATTAATTTGAAGGTTAAAACAGTTGAGGAGAAGGCCTTCACCCCACAGAACAACCAGCTGGGCAACATGATCGCCGCCAGCGACGACATCACCGAAATCAACGGTGATCCCAGCCTCAGAGGGCAACACTCAGGTTTCTATGTCCGTGTCCGCAGGCCGGACTTCTGGCTATGTGAAGCCGGATACATCTTGCCGGGAATCCCAGGAACACCCTTCTCGAACGGCGGTCAACTTCAGACCCGAGGGCTCTTCAAACTTTCCAGCCTGGTGAATACGGTCGCGATCATCGGAGGGACTGACGATTACCGGTGTGCTTCAGGTCAGGTCAACATCGACGGGAACAACTTCGAGCTGACAATCGAAACTCCGTGACACGCGGCCGACCGACAAAGATACGGGACTGGCGTCGCCACTCCATTGACTCCCACGTGTAGTGGCCATAGCTTCGAAATTCCGCAGCATCGAGGACGCGAGCACGGGCAATGCCACTCACTGCCAATGTCAGCAAAGGAGGAAAGATACCAAGCAACGAAGGCGTGCGAGATCTGCTTGGCCGCTTGCTGCGGTGGCGGGTAGGACTCCATTGGTACCTCTTTGTGCTCTTCGGGCTCCCGTGGGCGTCTTGCTCTCGGCGACCGTTTGCACGGCGCGGCACCGCCCGGGGCGCCCGCGCGGAACTGGGGCTTGCTCTTCACACGTGTTCTTGCCGGGCGTCGTCGTGCCCTTCCTGCACACCAACCTGTCGGAGGAGTGGGTTTCTTGCAGTCAACGCTGCAGGACAGGCGCGGGCCCTTGCCTGCGAGCCTGATAGTGGTCCCATTCTTCGCGCTCTTCCACGATGGAGCGGTGAGGCTCCCAATCAAGCATCTTCTGCGGAGGCGTGGGAGGACCTGCTGAGCCATGTACTGACAGGTCCTGTTTCACTCTCGGAGAAGGCTCTAGCGTCGTAGTCGTGGATCACCGCAAAGAGGTCCGGGACTTCCTGGTCAGCCGCCGGGCCCGGATCACCCCGGAGCAGGCCGGCTTGCCCAGCTACGGCGGCAAGCGCCGAGTGCCGGGGCTGCGGCGTGAGGAGGTCGCGATGGTCGCCGGCTTGAGTGTCGACTACTACGGGCGACTCGAGCGGGGGAATCTGACAGGGGCATCGGAGTCCGTGCTGGAGGCTGTGGCCCGTGCTCTGCGCCTCGACGACGCGGAACGGCAGCACCTGTGCGACTTGGCCCGTCACACCGAGACGACTGCGGCGCGGCGGCCCGCAGGCCCCAGAGCGCCGGCCGCGCCGCGGCCGGCGGTGACCTCGATCCTGTCCGGTATGACCAGGATTCCGGCGTATGTGCGGACGGCGCGGATGGAGATCGTCGCCGCGAACGAGCTGTGCCGAGCCCTGTACGGCGGCGCGCTCGACGATGATCGGCTGCCGTTGAACCTGGCCCGGTACCTGTTCTTGGATCCGCACTCTCGTGGCTTCTTCCTGGACTGGGACCACGTGGCCGATGACCTGGTCGGGTCGTTGCGAGCCCAGGTCGGCCGCGATCCCCGCGACAAGGGCTTGAGCAACTTGATCGGGGAGTTGTCGACCCGCAGTGACGAGTTCGTCGTCCGGTGGGCGCGGCAGAACGTCCGGCTCCACCGGACCGCCCGCAAACGCCTCCACAACCGGATGGTCGGGGAGATCGAGCTGACTGGGAACGCGTTGGAGCTTCTCGGTGACGACCTCACCCTGATCGCCTACACCGCTGATGTGGGCTCCCAAGCCGACGACCAGCTGCGGCTCCTCGCCTCGTGGGCCGCCACCCAGGCCGCTGGGGCGCACGATTCCGACCCTGCGCAGTCCTCGCTCCAGCACGACTGACCACCGACCTGATCTTTCTGTTCACCGACCTCGGCTGCCGAGAGAAACGAGATGCACTATGCCTGACGTGTCCAGCTTGACGCTGAACAACGGCATCACCCTGCCCGCCCTCGGTCTGGGTGTGTTCCAGACCCCGCCCGATGAGACGCGGGATGCGGTCACCGCCGCTCTAGAGGCCGGCTATCGCCACATCGACACTGCGGCCGCCTACGGCAACGAGCGCCAGGTCGGCGAGGGTATTGCCGCCTCCAAACTGGATCGCTCGGACGTGTTCGTGGAGACCAAGATCTGGATCAGCGACTACGGCTACGACCAGACGCTGCACGGCTTCGAGAAGTCCGCCCGCAAGCTCGGCGTCGACCAGATCGACCTGCTGATCCTGCACCAGGCCCTCCCGTCGGAGTTCGCGTTGACACTGGAGGCCTACCGGGCGCTGGAGACGCTGCTCGCCGACGGCAAGGTCGGCGCGATCGGGGTCAGCAACTTCATGGTCGACCACCTCACCACCCTGCTCGACCAGGCCTCGGTGGTGCCGGCGGTGAACCAGATCGAGGTCCATCCCTACTTCCAGCAGCCGGAGGTGCAGGCCCTGGCGGCCGAGCACGGCATCCTCACCCAGGCCTGGTCGCCGATCGGCGGCATCACCTTCTACCGCGACGGCCAACACACCAGCACCCTGGCCGACCCGGTCATCGGCGAGATCACGTCAGCGCACGGGAAGAGTCCGGCGCAGGTGATGCTGCGCTGGCACCTGCAGCAGCGTCGTTCGGTGATCCCGAAGTCGACCAAGCCGGCGCGGATCGCGGAGAACATCGACGTCTTCGACTTCGATCTCACCGCGGACGAGCTCGCCGCGATCGATGCCCTCGACACCGGTCAGCGTGGCGGCCCCGAGCCCGAGGTGATCACGCTGGAGGCCTTCGGGCGACCCATCCCCGAGGACTGAGGCGATCATCGCTGCTCCACGTCATGACACGAGCCGACTCAAGCCGAGTCGCCGGACGTTGCTGCGATCGGGGCTGCTGCTGGGTGTCGGCGGCGTGAGTCAGGCGTTGGCGGGCTGCACCTCTCTGGGCAGTCCGCCACCCGCCAGCACCAC
>DATLPF010000057.1:0-3806 GCA_035535875.1 Propionibacteriaceae bacterium | reverse complement strand
ATGTCACACCACCGCCGTCATGCCGCCATCGACGTACAGAATCTGCCCGTTAACGAAATCCGAAGCCGGTGAGGCGAGGAAGATCAATGCCCCCACAAGATCCTCCACCTCACCCCAGCGGCCGGCGGGCGTCCTCGTCTTCACCCACTCGGTGAACGCTTCGTCTTCGACCAGGGCCTGGGTGAGCTCGGTGGCGAAGTAACCCGGAGCGATGGCGTTTGCTTGGATTCCGGCTGGTGCCAGGTCAGCGCACAGCCCCTTGGTGAACATGACGATGCCACCCTTCGTCGCGCTGTACGGCGTAATGCTTGGCCGGGCGAGCAGGCTCTGGACCGATCCTATGTTGATGATCTTGCCGCTGCCGCGGTCGACCATGCCCCGCCCGACTCTTTGGGAAAGCAGGAAGGCGGCCGACAAGTTGGTGGCGAGCAGGTCGTTCCAGTCCGCAAGTCCAAACTCGAGGAACGGCGCCCTCCGTTGGATTCCGGCGTTGTTGACAAGAATGTCCGGGGTGCCCCAGAGGCGCTCGACATCGGCGATGCCCCGGTCCACCGCACCCTGGTCGGTGAGCTCGAAGGTGCTGACCAGTGTCTCGCCACCGGTGGCCGTCGCCAGCGTCGCGGCTGCCGAGGTTGCCCGGGCTGGGTCGCGACCATGGATCACAACCCGGGCGCCCGCCTCGAGCAGGCCCTTCGCGAGCGCCAGCCCGATTCCCCGACTTGAGCCGCTGATGAAGGCGACCCGGCCGGAGAGATCGAACAAGTTCACGCAGACACCGCTTCTTGGCGTCGCTCATGGAGGGCGTCGGGGATCCGGGTCAGGTCGCGGGCCTTGGTCTCCGGCGTAAGGAAGGTTGTCACGAAGGTGATCACGCCGAGGACGAAGGTATAGATCGCGAGCGGGATCCAGGAGCCGTTGAACTCCTTGATCAGGATTGCTGGGTCATCTGCTCCGTGAACCGGTGGTGTAAGGGTTTCGCTCATGCAGGCCCATCTCCTTTGAGAGCCTCTGCGCCGGGATCGGCACTCCACCGACCGCTTTCGGGCCCAGCGAGAGGATGAGCGTCACGCTAACAGCATAGAGAACAGGCGACAACCCTCTGAACTGCTTACTTTCTATTGCATCATCGGGTTCGACAGCTGTCTGACCGCATCTTTGAGCTCGCCGGCGATCGCCTCAACGAAGTTGTCGTCAACTTGATCAGCGATCAGCGTGGCACCGATGGCGAGTGGCTGTTCCGCGCTTGCCCACGGTGGGATAACGGTAGCCACGCAGTAGACACCGGGGTGGACGCCGTTGTCATCGGTGGCGTAGCCGCGTTCGCGGGCGGCCCGGACTCTGGTCAACAACTCACTGAGGTTTTGCACGCTGCGGTCGGTGAGACGGGGAAAGTGTTGGGGTCCGGTGAATCGTCCGGCAATCTCCGAATCGGTGAGCGTGGTCAACAAAGCGTTGCCGACTGCCGTCGGAGCCGCAGGGAAGCGACTGCCGATTCCGGCGGCCATCCGCATTGGTGCGCGGCCTTCGTGGCGGGCCAGGTAGAACACGTCGGTGCCGTCTAAGACGGCAATCTGGACGAGTTCGTGGCGCAGCAGCGGCGCCGCGGCACAGAAGGAGTAAAAATCTCGGACCGGGTTGAACCGGCTGATGTAGGCGCCGCCGAGTTCCACGGTCCGCCGACCCAAGAGATACCCAGTCGAGGTACGGACGATCATGTTGCCCTCTTCGAGGGCTTGGCAGAGATTGAACGTCGAGGATTTCGCAGCGCTGATACCTCGGGCGATCTCCCCTAGGGGAATTGGCCGGCCGTCAGCCTCTTGCAGCAGGGTCAGGATGCGTAGGGCACGGGTGACCGCAGGGGCGGCGGTCCGCTCGGAGGCGGGGCGAGAATCAATAGAAGTCAATCGTGTCCACTTCGTTGATCAATGGCGTGCCGTCTAGCAGCCGAGTGGCGTTGGCGGCGAATAGTTCGGCGATCAGTCTATCTTCGGCGGCGTTCAAGGCCGCCGTGTGCGGGCTGACCAGCACATTCGGCTCCGACCATAGTGGGCTCTCCTCAGGCAGTGGCTCAACGGCGAACACATCGAGAGCTGCGAAGCCGATCCGACCGTCCTGAAGTGCCTCAATGAGCGCGTCCTCGTCGATGACGGTGCCGCGGCCCACGTTGACCAAGATCGTTCCAGGTCGAACTTTGGCTAGCACGTCGACCCCAATGAGCTTCTCGGTGGCTGCGGTGCCGGGCAACGTCAAAACGATGGCATCGACGTCAGCAACAGTGTCGGCGATCTCTTCCACGTGGATGATCCGGTCGACGTGGTCGACCGGGCGGGCATGCCGGCTGGTGCCGATCACCGACGCCCCGAGGGCCGACAGCTTCCGTGCCACCTGTGCGCCGATGCCGCCGAGACCCACAACCAGCACCGTCATCTCCGACACTTGTTGCATCTCCCACCGGCCTGTCCAGCGCCGCGCCTTTTGCTGGCGTAGCAAGCGTCCGAGACTCTTAGCGCCCGCGAAGACTCCGAAGACAGCGAACTCAGCCAACGGCCCGCCGTGCACACCTGCTGAGGTCGTGAACTTGATCCGCTTCAGCTGCTCAGAATCAAGATTGGCGGCTTTCACCTGGCTGCCGCCGCCGGCCGCCATCACGTGTACCCAGCGCAGACGTGGGTTTGCCTTTGCCGTGCGGTTGAGCACCGCCGGGTCGACATCCGGGATTCCGTACAGGGCCTCGGCACTGTCGAGCATCGTCTCGAACGCTTGCTGCTGTGCCGCGCTGCGTTGGAATTGAGGGTCGCCACTGAAGTCGGCGGGATGACGCATGGGCGGATACAGCGACTGATCACGAATGAGTGAGACGCGGGGATCCAGTCGCTCAATCAAAGCGCAGTTTTCTTCGCTCAGCGGCGTGGCAACCACGACGCGCAGCTTCGGGTCTTGAGTCGCCACCATGACCTACCAAATCTTTCGACGCTTCCCTGCTCGTTAGGGTAGCCGTGGTTCTCCTAATTGAACAGTGTTCCCCCGAGTGACCATCTGGTTATCATGTGGCCATGGCACGAACGCCAAGCTCGATGAAACGGTCACGCGTTGGAGTAATTGGCCTGGGCGTCATGGGACGGCCGATGGCAGCCAACTTGTTGTCGAAGGGCGCCACGGGCGTCGACATAACGGGTAGAAACAAAACCAGATATGGCGATCTGCTCGACTCTGGTGCCCACTGGCATGACAGTCCGCGTTCGCTCGCCTCGAGCGTCGACGCCATCTTGTTGATGCTGCCCGATCTCCCGGAGATTGAAGCGGTACTTGGCGGTCCCGACGGCGTCCTCGCCGGCGGTTTTGATCACTTGCTGCTGATCATCTCCTCTACGTCATCACCAACCGGTGTGCGAGAGCTCGCCCAGCGCCTGCGGGCGTCCAGCGACGGCGCCGTCGCCGTCGTCGACGCACCTGTCTCCGGTGGCAGTGAGGGAGCTGTCGCTGGAACCTTGTCGATCATGGTAGGGGGTGCCGACGAGGACGTGGCGCAGGCCATTCCGATCCTGTCCGCCTGCGGCAGCCCGGTCCACCTCGGTCCACTCGGCTCAGGCCAGGTTGCGAAGGCGTGCAATCAGATGATCGTTGCCGCAACCATCCTGGCCCTCGGCGAGGCGGCAGTATTGGCTCACCGCAGCGGGCTCGACCTTGATCAACTGTTCACGCTATTGGCCGGCGGCTACGCGGGTAGCCGGCTTCTCGACACTCGCCGCGTACGTCTGGTGACCGAGGATTACTCACCCTCTGGAATCGCACGCTACATGGTCAAG
>DATLPF010000056.1:0-42288 GCA_035535875.1 Propionibacteriaceae bacterium | reverse complement strand
GGGCCGCCACCCGGTTCCAGTGCAGCCATGTAGACGAACGCATCCAGGGCGAGGATCCCGATGTAGATGAAGGCGGTCTGCACGTTCTCGCGGATCAGCGGGATGGTGATCGAAACCGCCGTTCGGAAACGTCCGGCGCCGTCGATCCGGGCAGCCTCGAAGACCTCGGCGGGGATGCCCTTGATGGCGGCAATGAACAACACCATGTAGAAGCCGACCAGGCCCCAGATGATCACGAACATGACTGCCCACCGCGCCGTGCGCGGGTCGCCCAACCAGGCAAACGAGGTGAACTGCTCCAGACCGAGGCGGGTGAGGATGCCATTCAGGAGTCCGGCGCTGGGGTCGTAGATCTGAGACCAGATCAGTCCGATCACGATGGCGGGGATGACGTAGGGGAAGAACGAGATCACTCGATAGAAGCTCGAGCTGCGCAAGCCTTTGACGTTGCCGCGGGTCGAGCCGCCGACCGTGACGAGGGTAGCGAAGAACATTGCCAGGCCCAGTGTCACGATCGGGACCACGATCGCCATGAGAATGTTGTTGCCCATGGCTTGGAGGAAGGTGCTGTCGGTGAACAATTTCGCGTAGTTGGACAGCCCGATGAAGTTCATCGCGGGCGTGAAGCCCGTCCAGTCAGTCAACGAGAAGTAGGCCGCCTGCACAAACGGGGAGACCACGAACCCTATGTAGAACGCGACCGGGATAATCAAGAAGACCAGGAAGAAGCTGATCTTGTCGAATGTCAGGTTACGCCGGCGCCAGCGGGTAGACCCGATGCGCCGCAAGCCACCCGGCGGCGCGCTAACCCCGCTGGCGACTCCCCCGCTGGCTAAGGTCGTCACGACACTTGCACCTTCTTGATCGAATCATCGTTAGCTACCTTGTCAGTGATGTCCTGCAGACCCTTGGTCAGTTTGGCCACGTCTGAGTCGCCCGAGAGGAAGCTGTTCCAGACCACGAGCTGATCGGTGTTCATGCCATAAAGGTCGGCAGGATTCAGGACGGTCCAGGAGAAGATGTTCGACCCTGCCGCCTCGAGCAACTTGATCTGGGATTGTAGTGCCGTCGACCCGAACCCGTCTGCGGGCACCGTGCCCTTGACGATGGTGGAGGAGAGCTTGGTCTTCGCGAAGTTCACCGCGGCATCCTTCGAGAGCATCGCGCGCAGGAATTCCTTGCCACCAGCGACATTCTTGCCCTGCGACGGGACGATGTAACCCTCGCCAGCAGCTGAGTGCAGCGCCTCCCACGGCAGCTTGGAGTTACTCGTCACGGTGGGCTCAGGCGCACCGGTCATCTTGAAGCCCGACTTGGTCTGGTCCTTCATTTCGTTCTCGATCCAGCTGCCCGACGGGTAGAGGATGAACTGCTCGGCATCGCTCCACTGGGCCTGGGCGGCGGTAAACACGGTCCCCGACCCGCCCGGCTTCATATAGCCGGCATCGATGATCTTCTTCAGCCCGTTGAAGACGTCCTGAACCGGAGGAAGCGACCAGCAGCCGGGCTTGAGATTGTCCAGCGCCAGCCGTACCTCGTCGCCGCCCTCTTTGATGGCCGAACCGATGGCCATCGTCTGGTAGTAGGTCGCGGCCTCCTTACCCCAGCCGAGCAGGTACTTGCCCTTGCCCTTGGCTTCCTCGCCGAGGGCCAGCATTTCGTCGTACGTCTTCGGAACGGTCCAGCCGTTCTGCTCGAAGAGCGAGGCCGAGTACCAGATCGCAAACACGCTGAGGGCGTAGTTCAGCACAATGAACTTGCCGTCGAACGTTCCTGGGTTCATGACGCCCGGGTAGAGCGTGTCCTTGATCACCGCGCCCTCGTAGTTCTTGGCCTCAATGACGTCGGTCAGTTCGGCTAGCTGGTCGCGGATGGTATTGACTCCGATGAGGCCCGCGCCGCTGTTGTCGATAACGTCCGGCGGGTTGCCCGCAACGAACCGGGGCTGCAGCGTCTGGGCGACCTTGGTGACGGGAGTGACCTTCACCGTCACACCGGACTGCTTGGCCTCCACCTGCTTGCCGGCGAACTCCGCGTAGTCGATGCCATATCCGCCCTTGAAGATGACGGCGTCAACTGTCGAGGGCGACTTCACCCCGAAGGGGTTGGTCTCGCTGACCGCACCCCCTGGGGCGGAGCTCGACGAGGTGCTGGTGCCCGTGCCCGAGGTGGCGCAGGCCGCGAGCGACCCGGTGGCGGCCAAAGCTGCCGCGGCCAGTGAGCCGCGCAGGAAGTCGCGTCGCCCAAGTGGCGTGGTGTAGATGCCCATGTGATGTCCCTTCCGATCTATCCCTGTTGGTTTCGTGAATTCCTTACTGCGAATGCTGGTGGTGCTTGGCCGTCCGTCTCAGGTGCCGCGCCGGATCCGGCCCGCGTACTTCTTCTCAAGCGCATGGTTGTGCGCGTCCCCGCCAGGAATGTTGGCCGACAGGTAGAGCGGAGGCACTCGGCCGTCGCCGTTCATCCGCTGTGCGACCCCGATGGTCAGCAACTGGGCGATGAACGCGCTCGTGATGGAGGAGACCGAGCCAACGGCAACACCTCCAGGCAGGGCGAGAGTCGCGTCGCCATACGGCGCAAGGTTGTCGATCACCACGTCGGCGATCTCCGACAGCCGCCGGCCGCTGGGATGCTTTGGCCGCACCTGTGCGGTGTGCTGGAGTGACGTCACACCGATGACGCCATGACCGCTCTCTTTGGCCAGCAGTGCCATGCCCACCACTGAGCCGTTGACGCCGGAGTTAGAGGCGATCACGAAGACGTCCCCGGGATGGATCGGCGAGATCTCCCACAACTCAGCAACGATGTCGGGGTTGCGTTCGAGGCTCGATCCAGCGAGTGCGTCCACGGTCAAGTTGCCGTGCAGCACGAGGTCGCGGAGAGCAATCTTGTTCGTCGGAATGAGGCCGCCGGCCCGGCCCGCGATCTCCATTGCGAACGCCTCCGAGTGACCTGTCCCGAACGCCTGAATCACGGCGCCGCTCTCGATGGCCCGGGTCATCAGACCGATCGCCGCCTCCAGGCCTCCGTCGGCGGCCAGGGTGACGAGCCGCTCGAGTCTCTGGCTCACCTCCTTCGCGAAGTCGCTCACTACGGGGGCAACGGCGCTCTGTGTCACCAGTCGGCCTCCTTCCGCGCAGCGGTGCTGCTTCCGTCGCTCAATGCTCCGGGCACGGTGGCCGCCGGTAGCGGTGTGCGACGGGGCCGGCGGTGCGACGACACGGCAAGTGCGGACGTTGCCAGCTTGGCGCTCGACCGGTCGAAGTTCTCCTGGGCCACCAGCAGGTAGAGCAGGTCGAGCACCAGGAGCTGGCCATGCTTGGCCGACAGGTCGTCGGGCTGCAGGAAGTGCTCGTAGATCGAGGTCACAATGCTCCGATCGGCGAGCTCGGCTAGCGGCGATGCGGGGTCATTGGTGATAGCCACCGTGAACGCGCCCGCACGACCGGCTTGGGCCAGCATCTCGATGGTCTCTTCCGTTCGTCCAGTGGTCGAAATACCGATCGCCACTGTGTCAGAGTCCTGGATGGCCGCACTCGTAAGGCCGCTGTGGACCTCCGACCAGGCGTAGGCCGGCACCCCGATGCGGTAGAGCCGGCCCTGCAACTCATCGGCGAGCATTGCGCTGCCGACGACCCCGTAAATGTCGACATGCGAGCTCCGCGCGATCCGCCGCGACACCTCCGTCATGACGGCCAGATCGATGGCGGAGGTCGCCTCTCGCAATGCCTTCGTGTGGCTGCTGATCAGCATGCGCAGCAGGTCCTCCGGGGAGTCGTCCGGGCCGAACTCGCCTCCAATCTCCGATGTCCATGAGTCCCGGGAGGTGCTGCGGCCCACATCCGTCGCGATGCCGACTCGGAGCTCGACGTACCCGGGGTAGCCGATGGTTCGGCAGAAACGCGTGACCGTCGCAGGTGACGCCCCGGCTTTCTCGGCAAGCTCGCCAATGGACAGCGTCAGCGGCGCCTGCGGATGCTCGAGCAGGTACGCGGCGACACGCGCCACCGCGGCCGGCATCTCAGGCTGCAGAGACCGGATGCGGTCTTGCACTGCCGGGTTCTGCTCCCGCGTACGGGCAGCGCGAGCCGGTGTGAGAATCACTATCACCCTGATCCAAAGATACTGAAATTCGCTCTTACACTAATGTTTAACTGTCTTCCTCGCAACAGACATGACCGAACTGAAACATTCCATATTTCTTGCCATCGACGCCGGTGGCACCAGCACTCGCGCGGTCCTGCTCGACACTTCGGGGCGCGCGTACGGCTACGGCCGCTCGGGCGTCGGAAACCCAACAGCAGCGGGCATCCGCGGAGCGGCCGACGCCATTGGTCGAGCGGCCGAGCAGGCTGTGGGAGGCGTGCCTGGCTCCGAGCAACCGCCCTTGGCCCTGATCGCGATGGCCGGCGAGAAAACCGCAACCTTCAGAGATCAAGTCTTCGCCCGGCTCACTGTGCTGGGTGTCCGCCACCTTGTCCTCGAGCATGACCTACTCGGCATCTTCCATTCCGGAACTGCCGCGCTGGACGGGTACGCCCTGATTGCAGGTACCGGGAGTGTGGCAGCCAGAATCTGGCGAGGCCAGCTGGACCGGGTGGTGGGTGGCCGGGGTTGGCTTCTTGGTGACGCGGGCGGCGGCTTCTGGATCGGACAGGCCGTGGCCAGGGCAGTCGTTGCGTCACTGGACGGGCAAGGGCAGGAAACTGCGCTGACGGGCCTCGTTCTGAAGACAATGGAAATCGACGGCGACACGGGCACCCCGGCAGGACGCACAGAGGCGCTGCGGCAGTTGGTCTCCGTGCTCTATGCCCGGCCGCCGATCTCGTTGGCCGAGTTCGCGCCACTCGCCTTCACGGCCCACGAGGATCATGTGGCTCGCCCCATCATCGTCGATGCCTCAGCGGCGCTCGCGGACCTGCTTTCTGCCATCCGGGCGCCGGATCTGCTAGGCCCCGTCGTGGTAGGCGGCAGTATCATCGTCCGCGGCATGCTGGCTGCGCCACCCAGCCTCCAGGCCGAGCTCGTTCCCCTCGTGGGCGGTGATCACATGATTCCGGTTTCGGACGGCCTGGTGGGTGCGGCAGTGCTGGTCCTTCGGCATGCAGGACTCGACGTTGACGAGGCTCTCTTCCGTACGATCCGAGCGCAAGTCGCACGTGTGAGCCTTACAAAATCACCGGACTGAACGCCTCGCCAGCGGAGGGGCCCCGGCCCGGCTGACGCAACCTACGTGAACGCAGTTTTCTGACGGTCTACACGGTTTGTGCAAGGTATGCAGACCGCCAGCAAACTGTGCAGACCTTCGTCGTCGAGCCCCTACTCAGCAGTGTTGCCTCCGAGCGCCAGCCACTTCAGCAGCACCTGGCCCATCAAGCGCGATGCACCAAATGTGGCCACATCGGCGTACCGGCGGTCGGTTGATGGCCAACCCATGTCGACGACTAGCACATCAACACGGTCCGAGCGCAGACGGTCAACGGCCTGTCTCGCAAAGGGATGTCGGTGAATGTCGCGCCCAACGACGAGTACGGGTTGGTCGGATTGCACGCGTGGCAGCGCCGATCGCTCGGGTGAGATCAGAAAGACCGGCCGCGTTGCGAAAGCCGCCGGGAGTGGTGCCGCCGGGTCGGGCGCGGCACCTTGCTTGACCTCGGGGGCGAACGGCCCCCACGGTGCAGTCCCCACGGCGATATTGGGATCTGCCTCAAGCCGTACGACGGTGTATTGGCCCGCTGCCCTCCCCCGCCAGTCCGATGCTCCAGGCTGAACGTCCAAGGTGTGAATTAGCTCGGCTTCGCCCTTGGGCCAGCCTGGGGCGACAAGAGGAGGTTCCCCGGCAGCCTTCCGTGCGCCTTGCAGATCCTCAGCGAGCCCGCGCACCCGGCCCACTGCTTCCCACAGCCTGCTGGACGCAAGGGTGCCCTCGGCGATCGCGCTGCTTACTGCCCGCTCGATGTCGGCCAGTTGAGTGTCGGTGTTCTCGGTCCCGAGACAGAGCAGATCGCAGCCGGCACCCAACGCAGCGACGGCTGCCCCCGCCATCCCAAGCGAGCCGGAGGCACCGGCCATGTCTAGGGCGTCGCTCACGATCACTCCGGAGAAGCCCAGCTCTCCACGCAGCAGATCGTGCAGAACAATTCGACTCATTGTTGCCGGGTGGTCCCGATCCAGTTGCTGCACCAGGATGTGGGACGTCATCACAACTCGGCCCCCCGCTTCGATAGCTGCGGCGAACGGCAGCAGCTCGCGCGAGCGCAACCCGTCGAGGGAACGGTTGACAACAGGTAGCGAGACGTGCGAATCCTGCGCCGTGTCACCGTGTCCCGGAAAGTGCTTGGCGGTTGCCGCTACGCCGGTCGATTGCAGGCCAGTCACCCAGGCCTGACCGAGCCGCGCCACCAATTCGGCATCGCTTCCAAAGCTGCGGACGCCGATCACTGGGTTGTCGGACCGCGAGTTGACATCGACGCATGGAGCGAAGTTCACGGTGCAGCCGGCCTGACGCAGCGACCAGCCGATCGCAGCCGCGGTGTCGCGCGTGGTGTCGAGGTCGTCGAGCCGGCCCAGCACAGCGTTGCCAGGGAACGGCGCACCAGTAGCCGCGAAGAGGCGCGTGACATCGCCGCCTTCCTCATCGATAGCGATGATCGCGTACGGGTTCTCGGCTGTGATGGCGTCGGTTAGGGCACGCAGCTGGCCGGGCGAGGAGATGTTTTGCGCGTAAAGGCAGACACCTCCCAGACCTGCCCGGAGCCGGTCCCGCAGCCAGACTGGCAGTACCGTCCCGGCGAACCCGGGCAGGAGGGTGGTCAGCACGACCCTAAAACCCCTGCCAGCTTGGTTTGCCTTGATAGGTCTCGATGTAATACGAGGCGAGCTGGAGACGCGAAGCCGCGGCGGTGTCCAACAACACGGTGACGTGTGGGTGTAGCTGCAGCGCTGTGGCTGGCCACATCGCGGACACGGGTCCTTCGGCGAGCTGGTGGACGGCCTCCGCCTTTCCTCGCCCGGATGCCACGAGCACGAGGTGGCGGGCCTGGAGGATGGTGCCGATGCCTTGGGTCAGGCAGTGCTGCGGGACGGCCTCCACATCGCCGTCGAAGAATCGAGCGTTGTCCCTGCGGGTCTGGCTGGTTAACGTCTTGATCCGGGTTCGGGACGCGAGCGACGAGCCCGGTTCGTTGAACGCGATATGCCCGTCGGTGCCGATCCCAAGAATCTGGAGGTCGACACCGCCGGCGTCCGCTATGGCTCGTTCGTACGCCTCACAAGCGCTCGCCAGGTCCTCGGCCAGCCCATCCGGCCCGAGTACGTGAGCCGGATCGATATCGACCTTGTCGACGAACTCAGCCTGGATCACATTCCGGTACCGCTGCGGGTGGTCTGCTGGCAGCCCGACGTACTCGTCAAGCATGAACGCTCGGGCTTTCGCCAGCGACAAAGCACCTTGCGCCACTCGGCGGCCGAGTTCGTCATAGATGATCAAGGGACTTGAGCCAGTCGCGACGCCCAAGACGGCCTCTGGCCGGCGCCGCATGAGTTCCTCGATGGCGTCGGCAGCCAACTTGCCTGCCTCGTCAGGGGTTGTGCTGATGACCACTTCCATAATGTGCGGATCCTCTCCCTGACTTGAGTGTCAGGCGATCTGACCATGCCGCGGCGGAGACGCGGAAACAGGTGGAATCGCATCCTCCCGCTCCCCGACCGGCCGCCCGTCAATCCACACGCCTCGCACGTGCCAGTTCCTGTCGAAGAGGACGGCGTCGGCGACGCATCCCGGCTCCAGTCGGCCGAACCGGTCTTCCACTCTCAGGATCTGAGCCGGGATGATCGTCGCGGCTTCGATCGCCGCCGGGGGGGTCAGTCCCACATCCTGCACAGCGCGGGCGACCGCGACATCCAAGGTGATCGTTGAGCCGGCGATCGAGTCTCCTCCAGTCACCCTCGCGACGCCCTCGGCGACATCAACGTCCAGGTTGCCGAGGCGGTATCGCCCGTCCGCGGCGCCAGCGGCCGCCATCGCATCGGTGACCAAGGCCACCCGTCCGGGAGCTAGCTGGCTGAGCATCCGAATCACTTCTGATCTCACGTGGACACCGTCATTGATCACCTCGAGCCAACAACCGGGGTTCTCAATGAACGCGAGCACTGGCCCAGGTGCACGATGATGCACGCCAGGCATCGCATTGAAGGTGTGGGTGAGCAGGGTCGCCCCGGCCTTGATCGCCGCCTGAGCCTGTTCAAGCGTCGCCGCTGTGTGACCGACCGCGACGACGACACCCGCCTCCCGCAGGATTCGGGCCGACTCGGCGAAGTGAGCCCGTTCCGGCGCCATCGTGACCTGGCGCAGGGTGCCGTCGGCCGCGTCCAGAAGCCGCTCAACCAGGTCGGGATCGGGGTCGCGAAGAAGGGCCGGATCGTGGGCACCGCGGTACTGGCGGGCCAGGAATGGGCCCTCGAGGTGGATCCCAAGGATCGTCGGGTCTCGCCGGGTCTCGGCCGCCGCGACGCGAATTTGGGAGATCAGAACGTCGGGGGCGGCCGTGACCAAAGAGAGCAGCTGACGAGTAGTGCCGTGCTGGCAATGGAGTCGCCTAGCCGTACGGATGGCGTCGCTCCCCTCGCCGTACGATGCCCCGGCACCACCGTGGTTGTGGATGTCGAGCAGTCCCGGGCTGAGGACATGCCCCGCGCCGTCGACAACATCCGTGTCGTTTTCGACGAGATCGCGCCAGCCGCTGCCCGTGCCCGTTGCGAGGACGCGATCGTCTTCGAAGGCGACGAAGGCATCGGCCTGGTCAACACCAGAGCTGATCAACCGGACGGAGTGGATGACGGCGGAGGCGGCGCTGCTCACGGGCCTCAACTCCGGTGCATTGTGTGGCCCATGGCCCTGGACAATACGCTGATAGTTGTGTCAAGAGCAGAGCTGGGGGCAGAGCCAGCTCGACCCTCCAGGTACGTGTCAACTGAGATCGCTGACCAGCCGTCGGCGTGGGCGCGGGCCGCGGAGCTCGGGCCTACAGAACCTGTCCGTCATGCCCTTCCCGAGCGTGGTCAACGGGTGGCCATCATCGGATGTGGCACCTCGTTGTTCATGGCGCAGAGCTTCGCAGTCCTGCGCGAACGCTCCGGGCATGGCGAGACCGATGCTTTCCCCGCATCAGAATTCCCGGCCGGCCGTTCCTATGACACTCTCGTCGCGCTGACGCGCAGCGGCACGACAACAGAGGTGCTTCGGTTGCTCGGGACGCTTCGGAGCAGCGCAGGACCGCGTACGGTCGCGATCACCGCGGACCCAGACGCGCCGGTCGTCGATCTGGCTGATGATCGAGTGGTCCTGAATTTCGCCGACGAGAAGTCGATTGTTCAGACACGGTTTGCGACCACTTCCCTGGCATTGTGGCGGGCCTGGCTCGGTGACGACCTCACCGCTGTTGTCGAACAGGGACGATCCGCGTTGACCGACCCGTTGCCGCCGCGCACCCTCGACTCTTCCCAGTTCACCTTCCTGGGTAGCGGCATGTCCGTCGGCATCGCGAACGAGGCCGCGTTGAAGCTGCGCGAGGCGTCCCGGTCGTGGACGGAGTCCTACCCGGCCATGGAGTTTCGTCACGGTCCCATCAGCGTGGTCGAGCGAGCCTCGACGGTCTGGGTGTTCGGCTCCCCTCCCTCGGGACTGCTGGAGGATCTCCAGGTGACGGGTGCGCACGTGGAATGCAGCGGTCTTGACCCGATGGCGGATTTGATCAGGGTGCAGCGGCTGGCCGTGGCGCTCGCGGAGGCCAAAGGGCTCAATCCCGACGAGCCCCAGCACCTGGCACGGTCAGTCCTGCTTCCCTGACATGACCGCCATGCGCCGAGGCAACGACCAGGATGTCGTGCAGGGCGATCTTGTCATTGGAGTCGACGTCGGCGGCACCACCATCAAAGCCGCCATCCTCGATTCTGACGGACTGGAATACCGCCGCAGCGAGCAGCCAACACCCAGACACCTCGGCCCGGACGCCGTTATCGCAACAACGATTGAGGCCATCGTCGAACTGCGAGCGGAGCTACCAGAGGGCGCGCGGCTGCGGGCGGTGGGTCTCGTGGTCCCCGGGATCGTGGACGCGGAGCAAGGAATCGCCGTCTACGCCGCGAACATCGGCTGGCAGCAGTTACCCCTACGCCAGATAGTGGCGGAGGCCGTTGGTCTGCCAGTGATCTTGGACCATGACGTACGGGCCGCCGGGCTGGCCGAGCTCGAGTTGGGTGCCGGCCGAGGCTTGCAGGAGGTGCTCTTCGTCGCGCTAGGCACCGGCATAGCGGCGGCGGTGATCACCAGAGGTCAGGTATCAGCCGGCGCCACCGGCAGGGCCGGTGAACTCGGCCATCTCCCGGTATTTCCGGAAGGCGAATGGTGCGCCTGCGGGCAACGCGGATGTACTGAGACCTATGCCAGCGCGGCCGCCCTGTCCCGCCGATACTCCGCCGCCAGCGGCATCAGCGATGTTCCCGCCAAAGACGTCATTAGTCGCGCAGCGGCCGGCGACCGCCTGGCCGATGAAATCTTCCAGGACGCGATCACTGCCCTGGGCCGGGCTCTGGTGAACTACATACTCCTGATGGACCCGGAACTGATCCTCATAGGTGGCGGCATGGCGGCCTCTCGCGCTGCAGTGCTCCGGCCGCTGACCCGGGAGGTACAAGCCGGCCTCGCCTGGCGACGGGCCCCCGCGATCTCGAATGGAAAGTTCGCTGGCGACGCCGGACGCCGAGGAGCTGGGATATTGGCGTGGCGTGCGCTGAAGGAGTCAACGCTGTGATCTGACCCTGAGTCGACCGCTGCCAAGATGAGTGCATGACCACTCTTGTGCTGATTCAAGGTGCCGGGACGGGTGGCTGGTTATGGGACGACGTGGCCAGCAGGTCGGGGAGCGGGGCATCGTGTCTTCACCCCCAGCCTGCAAGCACTCGGAGGTCAGCGGCCCGAGCCTGATTCCGCGGTGGACCTCTAAGCCACATCGACCAGTGGCCGAATAGCGGAACTAAGCCTGTCGCACGCCGTAGCGAGCGTGGTATGTGTGTCCTAGACCTGGTCAGCCTCCTCAGGTCGGCGTCCGGAAGCGCGTTTGCTCTCTGATAGTCAACTCGGGGATCAGCGGGAGGGTCATGCGCAAGACAGTGGTGTTGGCCGGTGGGCCTGTTGTCGCGGCGATGCTGGTGATCTTCATGGGTTGCTCCGGCGACGCGACCAAAGCTGGGCCGGTGGCGTCCCCGAGTGGCACGCCCTCAACCGATCAGCGTGACGTTGTGACAACCTTTCCGACCGAACAGCATCAACCCTTCGAAGCTCCCCCGGAGCTGAAATCCACCAACGGTCTGTTGGAGACGACATTCGATGTTCATCCGACAACTTTCAACGTGGCGGGGGCAGAGGTCCGCGGTTACGCCTACCAGGGCCAGTTCATGGGCCCGACGCTCCGGGTGCTACCAGGCGACGTCGTGCGCGTCCATCTGCGCAACCGGCTCAAGGAACCCACCAACCTTCACAGCCACGGCATGTACGTCTCCCCGATCGGCATCTCTGACAACGTGCTCCGCGTAATGAAGGCCGGCAGCAACAACGAATTCGTGCTGCATCTGCCCCGCGATGTCGAGCCGGGCACGTACTGGTACCACACCCATCTTCACGGCCACGTCGAGGAACAGGTGTTCGCCGGGCTCTCTGGGGTGCTCATCGTCGATGGGCTGCAAGATCGGCTGCCGCCCCAGCTGCAGGACGTCCCTGATCAGGTCATGGCCCTTAAGGACCTTCAGGTCAAGGACGGTGCCATCGTCCGGAGCAACATCGACTCCAACGCGCCGACCACCCGTACGGTGAACGGTCAGGTCGACCCGGTGCTCACCGCACAGACCAATCAGACCCAGCTGCTGCGGCTCGCCAACATTGGTGCCGACATCTGGTATCGGTTGCGCCTGGGCGGTGCGCAATTCCACGTCATTGCCGAGGACGCCAACCCCGTTGCCGAAGTCTGGACCGCCGACGAGCTTGTACTGCCCCCGGGAAAGAGATACGACGTCCTGGTCCGATGGCCGACGCCGGGCAGCTATGCACTCGAGACCCTCACCTATAGCACGGGGCCCGACGGAGACAACTACCCCCAACGGCGCCTCGCCACATTTGAGGTCACCGGCGACACAGTCCCCGACGTGGCCTGGCCTACGTCGCTCGGCCCCGTCTCACCGCTCGGCACCGATCACGTCGACCGCACCCGGAATGTGGTGTTCAGCGAGAATCCGAAGACCAACCGGTTCTACATCAATGGCAAGCAGTTCGACCCGACGCACGTCACCTTTGTCGCGAAGCTAGGTACCACCGAGGAATGGGTGATCAAAAACACGGCTCGCGAGGCCCACCCCTTCCACATTCACGTGAACGACTTCGAGGTCATGGCGGTCAATGGCAAGCCCTACCACGCCCGCAGCGAGCAGGATGTCGTGCCTCTGCCGCCTCGCGGGGAGGTCAGGATCCGCATGCACTTCAAGCACTTCGTCGGAGCCACGGTGTTCCACTGCCACATCCTCGCGCACGAGGACAACGGCATGATGGGGATCATCGACATCACTCGCTCGGGTCGTCTCTCAAAGGCCACGATCAAGTCGCTCAAAGAGATGAACAAGGCGATGCTCGGGCAGCATTCGACGGACATGGGCGATGGCGCCCATACCGGACACACGATGGAAATGCCGTCCCGCTGACAAGGTGCGGCCCATACATCGCCGACGTAAGTGTGCCTGCCTCGGCAAGTCCTCTCGGCCTTCCGCCCTTCTGCCGTCTTCCCGGCAGAGGCCGAGAAGCTTGCCGACATGGCTGAGGAGGCCGCAATCTCCCGGCTGTACAGCGGCATCCACTACCGAAGCGACAACGAGGTGGGTTTCAAGGTCGGCACGCGTGTCGGGCAGGTTGCCGTCGGGGTTTACCAGGTGCCAGCGCCGTAACTCTCACGTGGTCGGCGCCCGGCGTGCGGTGCGGTAAAGCTCGACGAGTTGCTGAGTGGTGGTCGCGTCCTGCGGCTCCTTGTCGTCACGCCAGCGGCCGGTGAACCGGGGAAATCGCATCGACAGGCCGGCGTCATCCTTGAGCTGCCCCCAGCCGGCGGTGTGGTTGGGCGACAGCGTGAGTTCGGCGCTGAGGACCTCCAGAACCAGGCTTGGCTCGAACCACACATCGGCGGGAACGCGGGAGTCGACCCGGGCGGGCCGTTGCGCCCGAGCCAGCGGCGCCAACTTAGCCGGCAGCGCGGCCAGCTCGGCGTCGGAGAATCCCGTGCCGCACCTGCCGACCGTCTGATAGAGCTCCGTATCGGGGTCGTAGGCGGCCAGCAGTACGGCGCCGTAGGTCCCCCGCCGCCGACCTCGGCCCGCGTACGCGCCAACAACGACGAGGTCGATGGTGTCGGCCAGCTCCGTGCGGTAGTCACGCTTCAGCTTGATCCATAGCCAACCGCGAGCGCCCGCCTGATAGACCGCGTCGGGGGCGGTCGACTTACACACCAAACCCTCGGAGCCGTCCGCGACAGCCTGCTCGAATCTGGCATCCAGCGCCGGGGCTGTCGCCACCTCCAGCGCCGTGGTCAGCCGAAGCCGGTCCGACAATGTGACCGCCTCGGCAAGTCGCGCCCGACGGTCCGGGTAGGGCCATTCGGTGAGATCCTGGCCATCGGCGTACAGCAACTCGAAACAAAACAACCCGACCGGCACATCACGCGCGGCTTCAGCAATTCCGTGCTTGCGGCGACGGAACATGACTTCCTGGAAGGGGCGCAGCTCGCCAGCCGCAGCGTCGTACGCCACGATCTCGCCCTCAAGGATGGCCTCGCGCGGACCCAGCCCGACCTGGAGCAGTTCAACGACGTCGGGGAACTGGTTGCTCACGCGCTCTTGCCGCCGCGTGAACAACTCGATGTGGCCATCAGCGGTGCGGTGTGCTTGCACACGCATGCCGTCGTATTTGTACTCCGCCATGCATCGCCCGCCCAGCCTGGCGAGGATCTCGTCAGCGTCGGACAACCGCTGGGCCAGCATCACCCGGACCGGGTTGCCGGGCCGCACCTGCAGCCCCTTCACGGCTGCCAACCCACCGGAGGCCAAGGTGGCCCCGACGAGGCCGAGATCGGAGCAGACGTTGTACGCCCGCTCCAGTACCGGCCGGTCTTTCCGGTTGCCGGTGTACACCTGCGCCAACGCATCCAAAATGGTCGGCGTGCCAATCCCGAGGCGCAGGCTGCCAGTCACTAAACGCAGCAGGTACCGCGCTTCCAGCGGGGTGGCCAGCGCCAGAAGGCCGGCCAGCAGGTTGAGTTTGCGGCCCTGCGAGCCAGAGCCTTCGGCCCTGGCGATCTGATGGAGCGTGCCAACGACGGCGGCTACCTCGAGGCTTGGCTCACGATCCCCAACGGCCGCCGCCAATAACTGTTCGGCGGCCTGGCCGAGGTCGCCGGCCTCCCGCACAGCTGCGACAACATCCGCCGGTTCGACGCCGGTCGCTGTCGCAACCGCGCGCAGTGCAAGCTTCTCCGCCAGCCCTAGGTCCACAGCCGCGAATTCCGGCGCCAAGAGCCCCTGACACAAGTAGCAGACAGTAGGCAGTAACTCCTGTGGGGTTCGAGCTAGCAGGGCCGCGAGCCGGTCAATCAACATCAAACGACCAGAAGCCTGCTCCAAGTCCCGATACGCCTCAGCGACAACCTCATACTTCACCCCGCTATCCTCCTGCCTCGCCCAGTGGATCCTGAGGGGGCGCGCGGAGCAGGGCCTGCTAGGCGTCTCAGGCGTTGATCCAGTGCGCTGAGCCAGTGACTGAATGGAGTCTTGGCTTGCTGCGGTGGTCCAAGGGTTACTGGCTAGCTTCTCGCTTCGTCGAACCGAGAGCGAAAACAAAAGCCTCGGCCACGTCGAGCGCGCGTCCCTGGTCCACAGCGTCGTCGTAGGCATCCGCGCCGATGGCGTTTCTCGCGCTAACCAGAGCACCTGGTCTGAGCCCGCCGTAGCCGTTCGCTGCTTCTTCCGCGAGAGCCAAGAAGACTCTTGTGTGGGCTTGCACGGCCCGCATCGCCCCCTCACCGACGAGCAGGCTCCGTGCGTACTGGGCGACGGGCTCCAGGCAAGCCGCCGACCCACGACCTGCAGAAGGCGTTCTTTCGAGCCGGGCATGCCCATGCCGGCGTGCTTGTGGTGATCAAGATCTTGACTAGCAGCCACGGCTCTCGCATGATCAACTATTTGGACTTCGATGTGCGGCCCACGCTCGCCGATCTCGACCTGCCCGTGGAGCACGCTGCCGGCATCACGGTGGTACTTGAACCCGATCCTGTACACCATCGTGTCAGCCGGGGTCGCGATTGCGGTCTTCATTGTGCTGACTCGCCGGCATCGACGATCCGCCACATTCGACAGAATCGACATGGTGTCGACCGAGTACGCCGAGGCCGTCGTGCGGTTGGCTACCGTACGCGCGTCGATAGAAAGGGTCGAGTAAAGATGACAACCGAACGAGAAGAAACCGTCGACCGGGTCATTGCCTTCAGCGACGGCGTCGTTGCCATCGCCCTTACTCTGCTGATCCTGCCGCTCACCGAAATCGAACCCGGCGAGGGCGCAACTCTTAGGAACGTCGCGGTCGACAATTCGGGCGCACTGTTTGCGTTCGCCTTGTCATTCGCCGTGATCGCCAACTACTGGACCATTCACAAGGACATCTTCCGGCCACTTCGGCGCCACAACCCGCGCCTCGTGCTGCTCAACATGCTG
The DNA here is from genome assembly GCA_035535875.1 of Propionibacteriaceae bacterium. GTDB lineage: Bacteria > Actinomycetota > Actinomycetes > Propionibacteriales > Propionibacteriaceae > Microlunatus. Next base: position 26,490 of record DATLPF010000056.1, on the reverse strand, counting down.
TGGCTTGCCGCCATCGTCTTCCTCCCCTTTCCTACTTCGCTGATCGAGAATGGCCTCGACGGAGGCTTCGGCACCCTGTACATCAGCACGTTGCTCGTCGTCTCGGTACTCAACCTCATCCTGGCCAACTACCTCGCCCGTCACCCCGAACTCACCGACGGCCAGGCAACGGCTGACAGCCGCCAACATCTCGTGGCAAGTCTCTTCACGGTTGGCGCACTCGTGGTCGCGCTGGTGATTTCGCTCTTCTCGCCCTCAGCCGGCGTCTGGGCGCTGCTCTTGCTCTTCCCCGCCCAGATCATCGCTGGACGACTGCCGCGCCGGGCTTCCACCACTACTGACGCGCCAGCTGGATGAAGGGGTCCAGCGAATCCGGATTCGCCAACGCGTCCCGACTCACGACCTGGTCCGGGTCGACCCCAGCGAGGATCCGCTTCACGGGCACCTCGCACTTCTTGCCGTTGAGCGTGTGCGGGATCGCGTCAACGGACACGAACCGGTCTGGCACGTGCCGCGGCGATATATCGGTGCGGAGGGCCTGCCGGAGCCGCGGCTCCACCTCGGCCAGGGTGGCGCCGGGGGCGAGTACGACGAAGCACAACAGCTCGTCCTCGTCGGCCGCACCCAGTTCGGTGGTGTCGACCACCAGGGAGTCGACGATCTCCTCAAACCCCTCGACGACCGCGTAGAAGTCGGCCGTCCCCATCCGCACTCCACCACGGTTGAGGGTCGAGTCGCTGCGTCCGTAGATGACAAACGACCCGCGTGGTGTCTTGCGGATCCAATCGCCGTGCCGCCAGATTCCCGGAAAGTCCGCGAAGTAGGCGGCGCGCAGCCGGGACCCGTCTGGGTCATTCCAGAACGACACCGGCATCGAGGGCAGCGGCTTCGTTAGCACGAGCTCGCCGACCGTGTCGACGACCTCAGTTCCGCAGGCGTCATACGCGGCGACGGACGCACCGAGCGCGGCGCACGACAACTCCCCCAGCCATACGGGCACGGTGGGCGCAGCCTCCAGGAACGCGGTGCAGACGTCCGTTCCACCAGACACCGAGCAGATCTGGACCTGCTTCCCGACTGCGTCGGCGACCCAGCGGAAGCCGTCGACGGACAGCGGCGCTCCGGTGGAGCCCAACGCCCGAATGCCGGACAGGTCGAACTCGCCTGCCGGGCGCAGCCCCGCCTTGAGGCACGCGTGGATGTAGGGCGCCGAGACGCCGAAATAGTTCACGCCATGCTTCTCAGCGAGCTGCCACAGGGCGCGGAGATCCGGGTATCCCGGGCTGCCGTCGTACATCACGACCGTCGATCCCACCAGCAGACCCGAGATCAACAGGTTCCACATCATCCAGCCGGTGGTGGTGAACCAGAAGAATCGCTCACCCGGCCCCAGGTCGTGATGCAGGGCAAGCGTCTTGAGGTGCTCGAGGACAATGCCGCCGTGGCCGTGCACGATGCCCTTCGGCAATCCGGTGGTACCGGAGGAGTACAGCACCCACAGCGGGTGGTCGAACGGAACAGCGTCAAAATCCAGTCGGCCGGGTTCGACGGTCAGCTCGGACCACCGCAGTGTGCCGGCCAACTCCGCACGGTCGTCGAGGTACGGCAGCAGAATGGTCTGGCTAAGCGTGGGCATCAGCTCTCGCAACGCCCGTACGCGGTCCCGGATGTCGAACGCCTTCCCGCCGTAGCGATATCCGTCCACGGCGAGGAAAACTGACGGCTCCAGCTGGGCGAACCGGTCCCGCACTGCACGGGTTCCGAAGTCGGGTGAGCACGACGACCAGATCGCACCGAGGCTCGCGACCGCCAGAAAGGCGGCCAGCGTCTCGACGCAGTTCGGCATGAGCGCCACGACCCGGTCGCCGCGGCCTGCGCCAAGGCGTACCAGGCCGGCGCGCAGCCTGCCGACAAGATCACGCAGCTCGCCATGGCTGACCAGCCGTTCCAGCCCGTCCTCTCGGACGAACACCACAGCGAGGTCGTCGTCGGCCCGCCCGGGACCGTCAGTGAGTGCATGCTCGGCATAGTTGAGCGTCGCCCCGGGGAACCACTCGGTGCCCGGCATGGCCCGCGAACCGAGCGTCGCCCGGGGGGTGGCGTGGAATCGTACGCCGAGGAACTCCGCGGCCGACGCCCAGAACTCGTCGAGATCGTCAAGCGACCAGGCGTGCAACGACGGGTAGTCGAGCTCGTCGATGTCGGCAAGGCGCTGCTCTTGTACCAGGCGCCGCTCCCGCACGAAGCGTGCGAACTGCGCGATCGCGCTGCTCCGTGCGGTCGCCGCGTCCGGCGTCGAGAGCACTTCGGGGACGTCCGTTTCCATCGGGGACCATCCTTACTGATATGCGCAAGCAAGCCGATCGGCAAGGTGCCGGGTTTTGGCTCGCGGGTATACCGGGAATCTAAGAGACGGGTCGAAGGTGGTGAAGCAATGCGAGCGTCGATTTCGCTAGGCCGCATCGCTGGCATCAAGGTTGGGATCAACGCCAGCGTGTTTCTTATTCTTGCGATTCTGGTGGGCGGGCTCGCGACCGGTCAGCTGCCCGCTGCCTTTCCAGGCCACAGTGTCGCCGCCTACGTGATCGCAGCGATCGTTGCAGCGCTGCTGTTCATGGCCTCGCTGTTGGCCCACGAACTGGCGCATTCGCTGGTGGCACGTCGCAATGGCATCGAGGTCGACAGCATCGTGCTGTGGCTCCTTGGCGGCGTGGCGCAGCTCCGGGGCGAGCCGAGGACGCCGGGGGCGGACTTTCGCATCGCCATCGTCGGCCCGCTGACAAGTCTGGGTTTGGCCATTGGCTTTGGTCTCGCCGCTGGAGGGGTCGCGCAGCTGGGCACCGCAGGGCTGCCATTCGGCGTGCTGGCGTATCTGGCCGCAACAAACGCGATGCTCGCGATTTTCAACCTCATCCCAGCCGCGCCGCTAGACGGTGGTCGAGTGCTGCGTGCGGCGTTGTGGCGCTGGCGAGGCAACCGTCAGCGAGCCGCGGTAAACGCTGCCCGTACGGGCCGGTTTTTCGGCTTCGCGTTGATCGCCCTCGGCGTGCTGCAGGTCGTGACCGGTTCTGGACTGAACGGGATCTGGCTGGCGCTGATCGGCTGGTTCGTGGTCAGCGCCGCGACCGCCGAGGAGCAGCAGGCCAAGCTGGGTGGTCTGCTAGCGGGTATCACAGTCGGTCAGGTCATGACACCAGGGCCTATCGTTCTCGATGGCAATCTCACCGTGGCCGACTTTGTGGCCCAAGTCGCGCTGACCCAACCGTTCTCCACGTATCCGATCGTTGACCCCGATGGGCGGCTTACTGGATTGGTCACCCTCAACCGCGTACGAGCCGTGCCGCCGGAGCTTCGTGCGACCACCCGGCTGCGGGAGATCGCCTGCGCGCCGGCCGAGGTTCCGGTCGCGCGACCGGAGGATCGTCTCGGCGACCTTTTGGAGCGGATGCAGGGTTGCAGCGACGGCCGCGCAGTTGTCGTCGACAACGCCGGGCGAGTGGTCGGTGTGGTGTCCCCGAGCGACGTCGCCCGCGCACTGGAGCTGGCTGACCTCCGCGCGCTGGATCCCTACACCCCACCGTCCGGAGCCGATCTGACCTCTTTGTCATCACATTGGGGCCCACCCCGTCGCTGATCGCGCATGCGTCCGATGCCCCTACCTGGACTTGCTCTCCGAGCGTGGGCACAATTTCATCCGGCTCTGGCGCTGGGAGCAGTTTCGGGGCTACCTGGGGCCGGCTGATGTGCACTTCTGCATGACACCGCAACCGTGGCCCCGGACCGACCTGGATCAGCCAAGGACGGCAAACTCACGTTCGATCTGTCCGTCTTCGATCAGACCTACTTCGATCGACTTCGCGAACGGATCATCGCAGCCGGACGTGACGGCATCTATGCATCTGTCATGCTCTTCGAAGGTTTCAGCCTGCACTTGACTGACACCCCCGACAACATTGAGGGTCACCCGTTCTACGCGGCCAACAACGTCAATGACATCGGAATCACCTCGATCCTCGACTACCAGGTTCTTCCGCTCGATGCCAGGGTCGAGGCTCTTGAGCAGGCCTACATCCGCAAGGTGATCGACACTGTTCATGATCTTCCGAATGTCTTGTACGAGGTAGCGAACGAGTCGTCGGGGCAGACGGCGGATTCGGTTGGGTTGCCCGATGGATCAGCGGTGGAAACGCCGATCGGCGATTCCACACAGTGGCAGTACTGGGTGATCAACAGCGTCAAGAACTATGAACAGCAGATGGGATATGAACCGCATCCCATTGGCATGACCAACGCTGACAGCTGCGGACGGGAACCCGGATCAGCGTCAGCGCACCGTTCGACGCCGCGGGGCCCGCTGTCGTGCATCTCCGTCGCATTGCTTACTGATTAGCGCATTCTCCCTACGCTGGCGGCCGTCTGCCCGGATAATCGCCGTCGTGCCCAAATGAGGTACGAGCCCATTCACGAAATAGGAGTTCGGTATGCAACGTCGCCTCGCCGTGGTCGCTTCCGCCGCCTTGTTGGTGGCCGGCGCCGGATCAGCTGTCCTGCTCGCCCAAGCAGCGGAGGCATCCGGTCCGCACAAGGCCCGCGATGTGTCGAGTACCCGGCAGTTCGTCGGCTATTGGATGGGGGTCGATCCGCTCGACGGGGGTGACTCCCGGCGAGGCATCACCGTCAATGACAATCGGACGTTCTCAGTGATCGGGCGCGACACCGTATTTACGCTCTGCGACGGCACCGACCGAGCAATCATTACGGCCAATGACGCCAAAATCACCGGCTCGGCGTTGCTGAGCGACAACCTGGTGATCAACTGCACCAACAACAACTCGACAGTGAAGCTCAAGGTCCGCTACGACGTCATCGACACCAACATTGTTCGCGAAACGGTGACGACCCAAAGTGGCGAGCCGGTCGACAAGATCATTTTCCATCGAGTGAGCGAACCATGATCTCCAGAATCGGCCGCGCGCTTCAAGCCTGAGGGGAAATTCGATCATCGTAGATCTGCCCTAGGCTGTGTCGTATGGATGACTCCGACATCCTCGCCCGCATTCGCGAGATGGTCGATGCTGAGCATGAGCTGCGCCGCCAAATGCAGGACAGCCCGGGCGAGATCGACGACGCCGCCCAAAGGCTCCGTGACCTCGAACAATCCCTTGATCAATGCTGGGATCTGCTTCGTCAGCGCCGCGCTCATCGAGAGTTCGCACAAAACCCAGATGAGTCACAAACGAGGCCTCGGCAGCAGGTCGAGGGATACCTGCAGTGAGGCTTGAGCGACGTAGCCGGTAAGGGGCCAGCTAATCCCTGAACGGCCGATACGCCGCTACCGTCCAGGCCAGATGGCCTGATCTGATCAGGTGGGATTCCAGTAACTCGAGCCGTGCTGCGAGCGCGCCCAGCAGCCGTCGGGAGGACCACGTCCGGGCGTAGATCGAGACGATCACGACGCCACCAGGTGCCAGTTGGCGCGCGTGATGCTCTACCGCGGCGATGGGATCCGGCAGGTAGTAAATGACCTCGTTCATCACCACAGCGTTCGGTGGCTGGTCGGCAACGAAGTGCGACCCGTCGGCGCACAGGAACTGCGTCCGTCGGTCGCACTTGGGCCGGGCAAGCAGGATGGACTGCTCGCAATTGTCGATGCCGAGATACCGGCCGTAGCTCAGCCCCTCTTGAAGGATTCCCTGCGAGCAGCCGATGTCAAGGACAAATCCATCTCGGGCATAGCGCTCCGTCACCCTCCGGACTGCGCTGTAGCGTGCCGCCTCACTGCGTCCACGCAGTCGCTGCCAGCTGTCCTTGCGGTTCTCCCGTGCGTTGTCACGCGCCAGGATCGAGCGCACGAAGAAGAATGGGATCGGCACCGCGGATAGCAGTCCAACGGCCATCCTGCTCCGCATCAGCTGCGCTACAAAAGTGTCCGCAGCGAGCTGCGCCGTCCCTGAAATGTCCTCGCCCATCGGCCTCCTCGGCGCCATCATTGCAGCGGGTCGAGCCCGGCGTGGCACCCCGCTCGATCACCATACTCGGGGGGCTCGCGTGCAGCCGGTGTCATGGCCAAGCGAGGACTCACTCGAAACGCGAGGGATCTCCTGCTCCGCGTCGTACGATCACTGCTTGGCCATTGGAGAGATCCACCACTGTGGTCGGGACCTCGCCGCATTCACCGGAATCCACCACCGCGTCCAGGCGATGATCCAGCCGCTCCATGATCTCCCAACCTTGCGTCAGCGGCCGATCCTCCCCGGGCATGATCAAGGTGCTCGACACTAGAGGTTCACCGAGGCCGGCCACGATCGCCTGAGCGACGACGTGATCAGGTATCCGAACCCCGACCGTACGTCTCCGGGGCTGCAGCATTCGCCGGGGAACCTCCCGGGTTGCCGGCACGATGAAGGTGTACTGCCCGGGCGTCGACGCCTTGACGGCGCGAAAGATCACGTTGTCGAGGTGTACGAAGCGGCCAAGTTGAGTGAAATCTGCGCAGACGAGCGTGAAGTGATGTCGGTTGTCCAGCTGACGGATTTCTCGAATCCGTTCCAGGCCCGACCGGTTATCAAGCTGGCAGCCGAGCGCGAAGCAGGAGTCCGTTGGGTACGCGACCAGGCCGTCAGCTCGCAGCAGGTCGACCACACTGCCTATCGTCCGCGGCTGCGGGTTGTCCGGATGGACGTCGAAGTATCGGGCCACGAAGCGAGCGTAGTGGGAGCCAGCTCAATCTGTTGCCAGGAGTTCATCGTGCCGTCATGGAGACCCGCGCGGATGGCTCAACTCCGTGAGCTCTCTCCCCTCCTGCATTTGGAGTTAACGTGAAGTTTAGGTATCGCTAGACTGAATGACATGTTGCACCGTACGGATCTGCTGACGATCGGTGAGCTGTCGGCGCGTTCTGGATTCGCGCCCTCTGCCCTGCGGTACTACGAGAGCCTCGGTTTGATTACCTCAACTCGAACCTCCGGGAACCAGCGCCGCTACGAGCGGGCCATGCTGCGCCGCTTGGCGTTCATTCGCTCGGCGCAACGCGTCGGGCTGTCGCTGGAGGAGATCACGCAGGCACTGCGGACCCTGCCCGGAAGCCGTACGCCAACCAAGGCCGACTGGACGCGCCTCTCCCACCAGTGGCGGGGTCGGCTCAATGAGCAGATCGAAAGGCTGGAGCGTCTTCGGGACCGGCTCGACAGCTGCATCGGCTGCGGCTGCCTCAGCCTGCAGAAGTGCACGCTTCAGAATCCGGACGACTACGTGAGCTCTCGTGGACCTGGGGCGGTCTATCTGGATCCATCCAAGGACTGACCGGCTGGCAGACGCCTAGCCAGCCAGCTGATCGTGTCGGATACGTTTACGCGCATGGTCAACAAGGTGGCAATGCTTACCGCCGGCGGTTTCGCACCGTGCCTCTCCTCAGCCATCGGAGGGCTCATCGAGCGCTATACCGAGGTCGCTCCCGACGTTGAGATCATCGCCTACCGATACGGCTATGAGGGCCTGTTGCGGGGCGACTCGATCCCGGTGACGCCCGCTGTTCGGGAGCACGCGTCACGCCTTCACGCTTTCGGCGGATCCCCCATCGGAAGCTCTCGGGTGAAGCTGACCAATGCCGCCGACCTCGTGAAGCGCGGCTTGGTTGGCGAGGGTGTCGACCCATTGCAGGCCGCGGCTGACCGGCTGACGGCCGACGGCGTCGACATCCTGCACACCATCGGCGGCGACGACACCAACACCACTGCTGCTGATCTTGCAGCGTTCCTGGGTAGCGCGGGCCACCCCCTGACCGTGGTGGGATTGCCCAAGACCGTCGACAACGACATCATCCCGGTGCGCCAGTCGCTGGGCGCGTGGACGGCGGCCGAGCAGGCTGCCGGTTTCGCACAGAATGTCATTGGCGAGCACAACTCGGGATCGCGGATGTTGCTCGTGCACGAGGTCATGGGACGAAACTGCGGCTGGCTGACTGCCTCGGCGGCACAGGCGTACCGGGAGTGGCTGGACACTCGAGCCTGGCTGCCCGAGATCGGCCTCAGCCGGGAGGCCTGGGAGGTTCATGGCGTCTATGTCCCCGAGGCGGTTTTCGATCTTGAGACGGAGGCCAAACGTCTCAACGAGACGATGGACCGAATTGGCTCGGTCAACCTCTTCGTCTCCGAGGGCGCGGGTCTCGACACGATCGTGGCCGAGACGGAGCGGTCCGGCGAGGACATTCCGAGAGACCCATTCGGCCACATCAAGATTGACAAGATCAATCCGGGTGCCTGGTTTGGCAGCAAGTTCGCCGAGCGGCTGGATGCCCACAAGGTGTTGGTACAGAAGTCTGGATACTTCTCACGATCCGCGGCAGCTAATCAGCGTGACCTTGCGTTGATCAAGTCCATGACCGATTTGGCCGTCGAATCAGCGCTGCGTGGTGAGCCCGGCCTGATCGGGCACGACGAGGAGCGCGGCGACGAACTCCGGGCCATTGAGTTCGAGCGGATCCGAGGCGGCAAGCCGTTCGACGTCGGCGCGCCTTGGTTCTCCGCACTGCTGGACAGCATCGGCCAGCCGAGCGCGCAGCTCGCCACTGCGCACTGACTCGGCCCGGGCAACCTGCTCAGGTTTTCTTGCGACCGCGTACGGCAGCTGAGAGCAGGTACGCGAGTGTCGCGCCTAATCCGACTCCGGTCGCGGCTCCGGTGACGTAACCGGCGCCCATCCCAACGCGGACCGAACGCACAGCCACAGCCTCAGGTACGACGCTCGGTTCCTCATGCTCGGTTTCCTGAGGTTCGGGCGGCGGTGCGGTGTGCGCCTCTTCGTCAGGAGGGACCGGGACGGCCTCATGCTGCGCCGTGGCAATCCAAGCCGCGACGAACAAGGTGAGCTGGGCAAAGATGTTGAAGAACAGCATGAGCACGATCACGGGCCCGAAGATCGCCGCGGCCGCGTTGCCGCGAAAAGCGCTGATCAGGAAACCCGCCACAAATTGCAAGGCCACGAGTGCAATCGAACCTAACAGTGCCCCCCGGCGTACGACAGACCAAGGCTCGCGGGTCTCCGGCAGCACCGTGTAGAGATACATGAAGATCAGCCAGCCGGCGCCGATCGAGAATGCGATCGAGCTGATCCGAAGCAGCGGCGCAATCCAGGGCTGGTCACTGAGTCCGAGCCACCCGACCACCGTGTCGGCGAACGAGGTGGACAGCGACGCCAGACCAAAGCTCACAGCCATACCAACCATGAAGCCAGCCAAGATCAGCAGATTGCCCAGCGTCTTGAGCACAATGTTGATCTTCTGTGGTCGAAGGTCGAACCCCGGTCGCCACTGGGTCCGCACTGCATTCTTCAGGTGGCCCATCCACTTGACACCGGTGTAGAGAGCGACCACGAGGCCGACGATGCCGATGGTCCAAAACGAACTGAGGGCATTGTTCACAAGGTTCAAGATCTTGTCGCGGGTAGCGGCGTCAGTACCGCCGAGGGCCTCCGCGACAGCGTCGGCAACGTCGTCGACAAGCCCGGGTTGCACGACGGTGAGCACGAAGCCAGTGATCGAAAAAGCCACCATCATGATCGGGACGATCGCTAGCACCGAGAAGTACGTGGTCGCTGCGGCGAACTGTGACCCGAGGCGGCTGACGTACCGCTCGGCGGCACGCACCATGTGCGCGATCCACGGCTGCTGCTCGAGGCGCTTGATGCTCGCCGGCAACGCAACCATCTCTTTCCCTTCTCTGCTGAAGCCCGCCGTTCGGCCTTGACGCTATCGGATGGGCCAAGCAATCGGGCGAGCTCTTGACACCCACGGCAGCCGCGCCTTGGCTGAGGTCATGAGCCCACTCTTGACTGATTCCGAAGTGTCCCGAGAGCTGGCGGGACTACCGAACTGGCGCCGTGCGGATGGCGATGAGCCGGCGATCGCCACGACGTATGAGCTAACTGACTTTGTCGCAGCCCTGGACTTCGTGAATCGGGTTGGGCACGAGGCGGAGCTCATGAACCATCACCCCGACATCGACATCCGCTGGAACAAGGTGACGCTTGTTCTCTCCACCCATTCCGAGGGCGGCCTTACCAAGAACGACATCGAGCTGGCACATCGGATCAACGACGTGGCCGGTCAGGAGACCTGAGAAGAGCGCTACTCGAAGGCCTCCGGCGGAGGGCAGATGCAGACAAGATTGCGATCGCCGAAGCCGCCGTCAATGCGGCCGACAGGCGGCCAGTACTTGTCGAAGCCCGCTGCGTAGAGCGGACCTGTGTGCAGCCCGGCTGGAAAGGCAGCGACCCGCCTCAGGTAGGGGTGGTCCCAGTCCTCGGCGGTTAGCTGCGCCTGGGTGTGCGGGGCATTGACCAGCGGATTGTCCCCACGCGGCCACTCCCCTGCTTCGATCTTGGCGATCTCCGCGCGGATGCTGATCATCGCGTCACAGAAGCGGTCGATCTCCTCCAGCGTTTCCGACTCGGTGGGCTCGACCATCAGCGTGCCCGCCACGGGGAAGCTCATGGTTGGTGCGTGCAATCCGTAGTCGATCAGCCGTTTCGCCACATCCTCCACGCTGATGCCGCTGGCCTTGGTCAGTGGACGCAGATCGAGGATGCATTCGTGGGCGACCCTGCCGTTGCGCCCCGCGTACAGTACCGGATAGTGATCATGGAGCCGCTCGGCAACATAGTTCGCCGCAAGCAGGGCATGCTCGGTGGCCGAGGTCAATCCGTCGGCACCCATCATCGCGATGTAGGCGTAGCTGATCGGCAAGATGCCGGCCGACCCGTACGGCGCCGCCGAGATCGGCCCGATACCAGTCACCGGACCCGCGCTGGCGAGCAATGGGTGGTTGGGCAGGAACGGCGCAAGATGCGCGGCGACGCCAACCGGTCCGACGCCAGGGCCACCGCCGCCGTGCGGAATGCAGAAGGTCTTGTGGAGATTCAGATGGCTCACATCCGCGCCGAAGCTGCCCGGTCGCGCCAGCCCCAGCAGCGCATTCAGGTTGGCTCCGTCCACATAAACCTGACCTCCGGCGTCATGAACCATGTCGCACAGCTCGACGATGCCTTCTTCAAAAACCCCGTGCGTGGAGGGATAGGTCACCATGATCGCCGCAAGTTGATCATGGTACTCCGCGATCTTGGCCCGCAGGTCTTCCAGGTCGATTGAGCCATCGGGAGCAGCCTTAACGACAATAACCTTGAGGCCCGCCATAGTGGCTGAGGCAGCGTTCGTCCCATGCGCCGAAGAGGGGATCAGGCAAATGCCACGCTGATGATCACCACGCGACTCGTGGTAGGCGCGGATGGTCAGCAACCCGGCGAGTTCGCCCTGGCTGCCGGCATTCGGCTGAATCGATACCTTGGCGTACCCGGTGAGCTCGGCCAGCCAGGACTCGAGCACCTCGATCAACGCCAGATAGCCGTGTGCATCCTCAACGGGAGCAAACGGATGCAGGTTGGCAAAGCCTGGATAAGAGATGGGCTCCATCTCGGTGGTCGCGTTCAGCTTCATCGTGCACGAACCGAGCGGGATCATCCCCCGATCCAGCGCCAGATCCCGGTCCGACAACGCCCGCAGATAACGGAGAATCGCGGTCTCGCTGTGATGCGTGTTGAACACAGGGTGGGTCAGGTAGGGCGTCGTACGCTCGCGCCCCGCCAAGTTGTTGGCGAACGGCCGCGCTTGGCTCACAGTGACCCCGAACGCTGCGCGTACCGCGCTGTGCTGGACCGCAGTGGCGTCCTCGCCCACTGACACGCCGACATGATCATCGTCGACAAGCCGAAGGTGGACTCCGGCGGTACGCGCATTTTCCACAACCTGCGCGGCTCGGCCCGGCACCTCGGCGAGCACGGTGTCGAAGAAGGAGTCGTGCACGACACGGATTCCTCCCCCGACAAGATCACCGGCCAGCTCAACAGCGCCGTCGTGGATGGACGTCGCGATCTCGCGCAGGCCGTTCGGTCCGTGATAGACGGCGTACATGCTGGCTGTGACGGCAAGGAGCACCTGCGCGGTGCAGATGTTCGAGGTCGCCTTCTCCCGGCGGATGTGCTGCTCTCGGGTTTGCAGTGCCAACCGGAAACCGGGCGTCCCATCGCGATCCTTGGAGACGCCGACCAGCCGCCCGGGCAGCGTGCGTTCCAGTCCAGCGCGTACCGAGATGAAGCCGGCGTGCGGTCCGCCATAGAAAAGCGGGACGCCGAACCGCTGGCTGGACCCGACAGCTACGTCCGCACCCCACACCCCTGGCGGCGTCGTCAACGTCAAGGCCATCAGGTCGCAGGCCGCGATCACCATCGCGCCCCGCGCGTGCGCGCTCTCCGCGATGGCCCGCAACTCATCTGTACTGGCGAGCCGTCCGCTGGCGCCGGGGGTTTGCACCATTACTGCGAACAGGTCGATCTCCTCGATCGCCTCTGTCAGCGGCATGCTGGCCACGACGACGTCAATTCCGAGCGCAGCGGCCCTAGTGGTCACGACCCCGATGGTCTGTGGCAAGGTGTCGCGGTCGAGCAGGATCGTCTGACCTGTTTTGACGCTCCGACGAGCCAGCGTCATGGCCTCGGCGGCAGCTGTCGCCTCGTCGAGCAGGCTGGCTCCTGCCGTCGGCAACGCCGTGAGATCTGAGATCACGGTCTGAAAGTTCAGCAGGGCCTCGAGTCGGCCTTGGCTGATTTCCGGCTGGTACGGCGTATAGGCGGTATACCAGGCGGGCGACTCGAGCACATTTCGGCGAATCACCGATGGTGTCACGGTGCCGTGGTAGCCGAGGCCGATCATCGATGTCAGTGGCCGATTGCGACTGGCGAGCTCTCGTAGCACTTCCAACGTCTCGGGCTCTGACAGCGCGGGCGGTAGGGCGAGTGGCTCGGTGCTGCGGATCGATCGTGGCAGTGACTCATCGACGAGCTGCTCCAGGTCGGTGAGCCCCAGGACAGCCAGCATCTTTTCGCGATCATCGGCCTGAGGCCCGATGTGACGAGTGCTGAACTGCTGCGATGGGAGTGAGCTGATTGCGGTGTCTGGAAGGGTGGCGGTCATCGGGACTTCTTTCGCGCGTACACAGGTCGGTGCTCTCGCTTCCGCGAGCAGCACTCCCCCTCTGTTACCAGCGGCTCCAGAGTTGCCATGGCGAGCGCAGTCTTGATTGCCTGAGAGGTTCCGGGGATGTTGCCCCTTCGGCGCCAGCACCTCGCTTTGAGGTGCTGAACTCTCCCACGCTGCCGTTCCAGCAGCGACCAGATTACCCCGAGTGAGCCGGCGATCCATGTCTTCGCCCCCATTCGGGGCGCCGTCTAAGGGATGATGCGATGACTCAGATTTCGACGATGGTCATTAGGCCTTCAAGACCCTCGAAGTCCTTACTGTTGCGCGTTACTACCGGCAGCTCCTCAGCAAGAGCGGTTGCGGCGATCAGCAGATCAGCGAACCGCCGCCGAGGCCGCCCGCCCTGTTCTACGACCGCGGCATACACGCGACCGTAGGCACGAGCGGCTTCGATGTCGAAGGGCAGTGGGTCGAAGGTTGCTTCGGTTCGCTGCAGACGATCTTGACGGCGAGCACGCTCGGACACATCGGTCGTCGCCGATGGGCCGGCGGACAGGTCAGCCAGGGTGATCGCTGATATCGCAACTTCCTCCGGAAGCTGAGTGGCGTTCAGTCGATCCAGATCCACGATCACCGAAGTGTCAAGAAGTGCGCGAGTAATGGGGTCAGGCACGATCGGGAATCTCCTGGTCCGCGATCTCATCCAGATCTCGGCGGAATGCCTCGGAATCGATACGAGGTGCACCTCGGAACATGGCAACAGCTGCGCTCGCGGAGACGAAGCGATGACGTCGAAGAGGTCGCAGCTCTCCGACGGGGGTCCCGTTGCGGGTGACTATGAAGGACCCTCCCTCATCTAGCGCGCGCATGATTCGGCCGCTGTCATTGCGGAGTTCGCGCTGAGAAATCTGCTCGCTCATATCAAAGACCGTAGCACAATGTGCGACAGCGTGCCGTGTGACAGCCGTCAACTGGTGGTTCGTGCCTGCCGACGCTCAGAGAGCTCATCGTGGGACTGACGCGGTTCGTCAGCTTCAGCTCGCTCAGCTGGCAACTCCGAAAGCGTTCCTTCTATGTCACGCCAGACGCCGCCCAGAGCGATACCAAAGACTCCCTGGCCGCCACGGAGCAGGTCGATCACTTCGTCGTCGGAGGTGCACTCGAAGACCGACACGCCGTCGCTCATCAACGTGACCTGTGTGAGGTCCTGGACGCCGCGCACCCGCAGATGCTCGATCGCGGTACGGATCTGTTGCAGTGAAATACCGGCATCGATCAGCCGCTTGATTACCTTCAAGATCAAGATGTCGCGGAAGCTGTAGAGACGCTGCGAGCCAGACCCTGATGCGCTCCGTACTTCGGGTACCACCAGGCCCGTACGCGCCCAGTAGTCGAGCTGCCGATAGGTGATCCCAGCCGCGCTGCAGGCAACCGGTCCACGGAAGCCCAGGTCAATCGGCAACGGCGAAAAGTCGCCGTCGAACAGCAGCCCCTGCGCTTCAGCCGGCTCCATGCCGGGCGTGTCGGCCGGCTTTGCTGATGCGTCGGTGCTGCTCACGTGGTGCCTCCGGATTCTCAGAATCAGTTGCGTGCGATGGGAAGAGAGAACTCAGTGCGAGTTCTCTGCGCGTAATTCCACGGTCGACATTACTCTCTGAACGCTACGACGAGCGCACCAAACGGGTCAACGACCACGCCGTTGAGCATGTCCGGCTTTAGACAACTCTCAATTAATACTTGAGGGTGTGCTCACGTACGAGGCGCTGCCTGCAGTCTCATGTTGAACGTGAGTGTTGCTTCTGACTAGGACTTTGGCTCTTCACCAGTCACAAAGTCATCGGGATTGACCTGGTCGAGAAACTCCCGGAACTTCTCCACCTCGTCATCCTCAGCTTCTGGAATCTCGATGCCGGCCTCATCGAGGACGTCCTCGGCGCAGTAGATCTCAGAGCCCACCCGCAGTGCGAGGGCGATGGCGTCCGATGGGCGCGCACTGACCTCGATGCCATCAACCAGCAGTACGGCGTAAAAAGTGCCACCTTCGAGTTCGGTGATGTGCACCTCCGTCAGCCGGTGGCCCAAAGTCGTGAGTGTGTCGACCATGAGGTCATGGGTGAGTGGCCTCGGCGGGACGATGCCCTCCTGAGCATTGGCGATCGCGGCGGCCTCCGCTGCTCCGATCCAGATGGGCAAGTATCGAGTCCCGCCCACCTCGCGCAACAACACCATCGGAGCATTCGACGGCATCTCGACCCGGACACCCACCACATCGAGCTCGCGCATGCGACAACACTACTTCGCGAGCGGCCAGCTACAAGATCAACCCCTCATCGGCGAATCGCGCGTCGCCAGGTCGAGCGCTAGAGACGCTCCATGGCAGTACGCACCAGAGCCGCATGGAAGCTGATCACGAGTTGAGTGACATCGCTTGGCACATCGCGGTTGCTTCCGGCGCGTCGAACGTACGGCGCGATCGCCTGCTCCACCAGCCCGACCTCACGGTCGGCTGACAGCTTGAAGGCTCGCAGATGTCGCCCGTCAATGCCGTATTCGGCCAGTCGCCGTGCGGCGATCGCCAGCGTGAGCGCGTCCCTGCCGTAGTGCGCGGTTCCACGTCGGGTGGCCACGATCTGCGTTCGCTCCAGCTCACTGAGAGCGCTCTCGGTCAGGCCGCTCGCGTCCAGTAACTCCTGGCGGCTCAGCCTGACCGGCTGTTTCGCCGTTGCAGCCGACGGGTTGGGCATCCGCCCCGCGCCCGCTGTGCCCCCGCCAGCTAGCGCGCTTTGGCCGCCCGTACTGAGCGGAGTCTGTCCACGATCGAGCTGTTCCAAATGCTCCCGGATCACCTTCAAAGGCAAGTAGTGCTCCCGCTGCACAGACAGCACATAACGCAGCCGCTCGACATCACTTTCGGTATAACGGCGATAACCCGATGGCGCCCGCTGCGGAGTGATCAGCCCTTCGGCCTCCAGGAATCTGATCTTGGAAATCGAGATCTCCGGGAATTCGGTCCGCAGCATTGCCATGACCTGGCCAATGCTGCGGGTCCCGTGCCGCAGCCGGCTCTCGGTCACCAGGGCGCCCGGATCCTCCGCGCCTCGGGTGCGAGCTTCGCCGGCCGCGCTGGCCGGAAACTCGGCAGAGTTCGGCATGATGCGAGGGCTATTCGGCGCCCCGGGTACTCCCGAAGTAGACCAGGCGGAACTTACCGATTTGCACCTCGTCACCGTTCCGCAGCAGGCATTCGTCGACCAGGTCCCGGTTCACGTACGTGCCGTTGAGACTGCCCACATCCTTGACCTGGGTTCCCTCCGGAGTACGGGTGAACGTGGCGTGGCGGCGGGACACCGAGATGTCGTCGAGAAAGATGTCGGAATCCTGATGCCGTCCAACGCTGACGAGATCGGTGTCCAACAAAAACCGGCTGCCAGCGTTCGCGCCTCGTTGGACGATCAGCAGTGCTGAGCCGTACGGCAACGCATTGACGGCAGCCTCATCCTCGGCCGTCAGCGAGTCAGTGTCACGCTCCTCAACCATCGCGGGCATCGCCTTGGTCGTGTCGCCGGTCGGCACCTTCTCCGGGGTCGCGGCTCGGGCACCAGGGATCAGCGCCGAGCCACATTGGCCGCAGAAGTTACTCCCCTCTGGGTTCTCATGTCCACAGTTGGTACAGAACGGCATTGCTTCGACTTTCCTTTACAGCCTCGAAGGCTCGAGGCGTGCTGCAGAGTTTAGGACCAAACGCAAACCGGGACCTAGCTGGCCGTGGACTTAGCTTCCCACCTGTTCGGCGTAGGAATCAGCATCCAGTAGGTCGTCCAAATCCGCACCCTCGTCCAGCTCCAGCTCGAAGAGCCAGCCGTCCCCGTACGGATCGGCATTAATGGTCTCTGGATTGGCCTCGAGCAACGGGTTGACAGCGGTGATCACGCCGGGCACCGGACAGAAAATGTCCGACACACTCTTGGTCGACTCCAGCTCACCGCATGCGTCACCGGCCGAAACCGTGTCGCCCACCGCTGGCAACGAGACGAAGACGATGTCGCCCAGCTGGTCTGCCGCGTACTCGGTGATTCCAACGCGGACGCTGCTGCCGTTCCCACTGCGAACCCATTCGTGCTCAGTCGAGTACTTCAGATCTTCGGGATAGTCCGACATCAGGCTCCTCACGTTGACACGGTCATCGAGGGGTGGACGGCGAGGGTGCAGGACGAGCGTACTGATTCTCTCTCGACGTGTGTAACGATTCGATCACCACCCGGTCCTCTTGCTCGATCTGCACTTGTCCACCGATTCTTGGTCCAGTGATCTCGGAGACGATTCCACCCCGAAACCGCGCAGCTTCCTCCAAACTGTGCGGCTCCCCGATGACCTCGAGGGTGATCGGCCGACTGACCAGCTTGCCGTCGATGAGGAGTCCACGTGCATCCGAACCAAACCACGTTGATCCGACAACACGGATCGTGTTGTTCACCTCGATCACCTCAGCACCAGCGTCACGCATCTCCTCAACCGCGTCGAGAAGCACCCGGGCGTCCACCGCTGCCTTC
This sequence comes from Propionibacteriaceae bacterium, assembly GCA_035535875.1. GTDB lineage: Bacteria > Actinomycetota > Actinomycetes > Propionibacteriales > Propionibacteriaceae > Microlunatus. Next base: position 8,913 of record DATLPF010000056.1, on the reverse strand, counting down.
GGATCGGCGATCCGCATTCGGATACCCTGGCCCGCGGCGGGAGAGGTGCCGGCCAGGATCGACAACTCGGTGAGATGCCGCTCTGCTTCCGACCGCGCCACTCGTTGGGTGTCGGCACCCGACTGCAGATTGCTCCTGGTCTGCTCCAGCTGCGCAATCTCTCCTTCCAGCCGTCGTGACTCCGCGCTGAGCCCATCGAGCAGCTGAATCAGATCCTCACGTCGCGCCGACGCATAGGCGTCATCGGCTGTGTTGACGTGGATCTGCATGGCACCGGCGACGCCCACAATGAACAAGATGATCGCCGCCAGGATCTGTCCGCGACCGGGATGCAACAGTGATGCTCGCAGTCGGGCGCGGGTGCTCCGTGCTGCGTCGGCCGCCTCTGAGGTTCGGCCCGCAGGCTGCGCAGCGGGCCGTGCTTCATCCACAGTTACAGCTCTCGGATGCTCCTCGCCAGCCAGCCGTCGTTGGCTGCGCCGCAGCGAGCTCACACGGCGGGACGCTGCGTTGTGTGACCGGCTGCGAGGGCGCTGTCGCCGTGGAGAGGGCTCCGCCGCCCGTACGTCCGGGCGGACCTCGTCAGGCATGGAACAGGGCCCGCCTGATGGCAGCAGCATTAGTGAAGATGCGAATTCCCAGAACCACGACGACCCCGGTCGCTAGTTGTGAGCCCACGCCAATCTGATCACCCACGTAGACAATTGCGGAGGCGATCAAGACATTGGAGATGAACGACACAACGAAAACCCGATCAGTGAACGTGCCCTCCAGGTACGCCCGGAATGCCCCGAACAGGGCGTCCATGGCGGCGACAATGGCGATCGGAAGGTACGGCTGGAGCACCTGGGGAATCGATGGCTCCAGCACGATGCCGAGCACGATCCCCGCAAGCAAGCCCACCAGCGGGATCATGAGGTCGCCCTCCCCGCGTGACGGAGCACCATGCCAGGATCGGCTGCCAGATCGAGCTGCTTCACGTCACTGATCTCGTATCTCATTTGCCGGTTCTGGGCCAGGTCATTCCACCACGCCCCAGCCGAAGACTCAACAAAGCCAGCCTGCAGCGTACGCAGATCGCCGATCGCTTCAACGCGATATGGGCGAGTGAGTGAGCGATAGTCGACCGTGATGGCGTCACCCGCACTCCGGATTGCCGTCAGATTTGACAGGCGGTGCCCGTTGATCGAAACGGCCTCTGCGCCCGCCTCCCAGAGCCCGTTGGCCAAGATCTGGAGATCGATGTCGAGAACCCTGTCTCGAGCGTCGGCCGCGGCCGACGGTGAATCGTCCACGACGATCAGTACTCCAGGGCCGCTGACGGGGACAGTGCCGACAACTGGGTCGAGTGCATTGATGCGAGTCTCCAGGGTATGGGCCGCGTGATCATCACCTAGGGCCGCGGCCCTCAGCGTTGCGATTTCCTCGGTCAAGGCGGTGACTCTCCCCCGCAGCTGGTCCTGCTCGCGTTCCGCGCTGTGTACCCGATTGATCAACTCGGTTCGCTCCAACTGAAGTGCAGGTGCTGTCCGGGTGGTTTGCAATGCCGCGACTGCGAACAGCGCGCCGATGATCATCGCTAACACCCCGAGTGTCCATCGTCCCCGGGCCGGTTGGTGTTCTCGGGCGGCCGCGATGGCATAGTCCGGATCGACGGGCTGACGGATGATCTGATTCAGCAGGTCCATGCTGGCATCCGGTGCCTGACCCGTCGATTGCCTCGGCGGTTGGGTCGCTGAGTTTGCGGCGTGGCTGCGACGGACACGGCGTCGTGCGGAGCTGGGTGTCATCCGGCTGTGGAACGGGTCCGCGGCCTCTCTAGCGGGTCACGCTAGAGCGACGGCGGTCATGGATCGGCGGTGTGGAGCGGAGCAAACGTACGGTCTGAGCAATGTAGAGGCCTCCGGCGTACCAGTACAGGGCCGTCCCCCAGATGGCGAATGCCCATCCCAATACCCAGGCCAACTGAAGCCAGCCCTGCTGGCCTGAGCCAAATAACACGAGGGGGAATGCGTAGAGCAAGCTGAAGGTTGCAACCTTGCCCAGGAAGTGCACGGGCAAAGACGAATAGCCTCTCGTCTTGAGGACTGGGACGAGCACTGCGACGAAGACATCTCGTCCGACCACGATCACAACCAGCCACCACGGCACGATCTCCCGCAGCGCGAGTCCAATCAAGACCGCAAGAATATAGAGGCGATCTGCGATCGGATCCAGCATCTGTCCGAGCCGGGAGGTCTGGTGCCACGCCCGCGCCAGGTAGCCATCCAACCAGTCGGTGATCCCGCCGAGCGCGAGAACGAGTACGGCCAGACCATCGGCCTGCGGGCCCAGAATGAGCCACAGCACGAGGGGAGCCCCGGCTAATCGCAGGAAGCTCAGCACATTCGGCAGGGTCCACACACGATCGGTGTCGTACAGCGGAACCTCCCTCAATGCCATGGACGGCTCAGCCGACAATCCGGTGGCCCTGGTGATTGGTGGGGGTGTTTCAGGATCATGCGAAACGCGGGTACCCGAGATCCGCCGCTCGCTACTCACAAGGCCAGCCTAGTTCTCGGCCGCTCGCACTATGACCGTTGGCGGCTTCGCCGACTGCAGGAGCTCGCGGCTCGGCTGCATAGACGGCTGGGCGTACGCGAGCGACGAAGGAGGCGAATCCGGCGGGCCAGCCGTCAGAGTGCAAATCGAACCATCTGCCATTTCGAACGGACGGGGCTCGTCCGTATGCCCCGCCAACCGCAGGATTCGTACTGTGTATCGGCGCCGGAGCGACAGGGCCGTCGCCACAGCATCGTTGTGCAGCCGGCGGCAGATGCTGGCTCGCGCTCGCTCCGAGGCCAGCTCGCTGGGGCTGGCCGGGAGCATCGGATCGACCGTATCCAGGACATGGCTCAGGTCGCTCTCGGCCCGCTCACGCTCGCCACGACACAAGTCCGGCTCGAGGGCAGCGGCCGCCGCATCCAGCACAAGTAGCGCTGTGGCCGGGTCGATGCCGGGCAGCATCACAAGATCGGCGGCGCGCTGAGCGCGTCCCACCAAGGCAGCGTCGAGCGTGATCCACGCCCGTTCCGCGCGCGTGGTAGCCCGCTGGACTCGGCTGGCCAGCCAGCTGATCCGCCAGACCAAGAGCACCACAACGATGATCATCAGGGCCAGCATCTCCAGGGTGCTCATCCGATCGCTTCCCTCATCCGCCCAGTAGGCGCCGCGGAAAGGGCCGCTCGATAGGTGGCCAGGACAGCCGTGCCCACGCTCGACCAGTCGTAGCTGCGGGCTGCCTGTTGCGCCCTTGCTTTCCGCAGTGGGTTGGCGTAATGGAGAACCTGCAGCACTGCGCGCGCGAGCGCACGGTGGTCGCCGACGGGGAAGACTTCGCCGAGTCGCCGTTCGTCCCGAGGCGGACCGAGCAGATCCACAAACGAAGGAAGATCAGAGGCCACGATTTGGGCCCCGCTCGCCATCGCCTCCAGGAGCACAATGCCGAAGCTCTCTCTGGCTAGCTGCGGCGCGACGAAAACGTCGGCAGAACCCAGGAGCGCGATCTTGGCCTCGTTAGTGATCGTGCCCAGACTGCGGCACCAGGATGGAATCGGCCGGCTTCCCTGACCAGCGATGATCACCTCGAGATTCGGATGAGTCTGTCTGATCAGCGGAACCGCGGCGAGCAGCACCTCGAGCCCTTTGCGCGGCTCGTCGAGCCGACCGATGAAAACCAATCTCGGCTGCTGGGATGGCCGGGGCGATCCAGAGATTGGCCGTTTGCCGAAGTCGTCGAACCGGATCCCATTGGGAATGACCACAGCGTCTCGACCCAGATGCTGGACCACGACGTTGCGGGCCGACTCCGACACCGCAATGCCTGCATCGATCTTCTCAATCGCCGCTCGCAGCACTCCACCGGCCAATTGCATCGATCGGGATCGCGGCGTTGCGGTATGAAATGTGGCCACTACTGGCTGTTCTGCTGCCCACAGAGCCAGTAGCGAGATGCTCGGCGTGATGGGCTCGTGGATGTGAATGAGATCGAACTTCCCGTTTCGAAGCCAGCGGCATACGCGCGCGGCGCTGAGCGGGCCGAAGTTCACGCGAGCTACAGACCCGTTATAAGGGACTGGCATGGCCGCACCGACGCTGGCAAAGTCTTCGAGATCAAGGGCCGCGGCTGAGGGGCCCAGCTCGCCCGGAGCCAGCACGTACGGCCGATGCCCGGCTTGACGCAGGTAACGCGCAAGGCCGAGGACATGGTTCTGCACTCCCCCCGGCACGTCGAACGAATAGGGACAGACCATTCCAATGCGCAGGGAACGGCGCGGGTCGGTCACCGAGCCTCCTGGGATGATTCCCGGTCGGAGAAGAAGGGTTGCATCATGTGCCAGTCCTCTGGCTGCCTGGCGATCGTATCGGCAAAGAAGTCGGCGACCTCCTGCATCATCGCCGTCAGTCCATCCCTGCCCTGGCGGGGTGCGATGGGCTCTCCAATGATGATCGCCATGCCGTCCTCGCTGAATTGGCAAACGGCTGGCACCAGGGCTGCTCCAGAGCGTCGGGCAACTATCGCTGGGCCGGCTGGCATGGTGATGGAATGCCCCCGCCAGGACACCGGTACGCCGGTTCCCGACAGGTCCCGATCCGCCAGCAGGCAGACGACCCGTCGGCAATGGATCGCGTCGATGAGTGTGGCGAGGGCGGCCGGGTCTCGATGGGAGACCACCCGCAGGCCGAGGCTTTCCCGGAAGGCAACGAAGGTTGCGTACTCAGCATCGGAGAGCTGCTCGGCGACGGTCGTCACCGGCATTCCGGTCGCACATGCCCAGGCGCCCGCCAAATCCCAATTGCCGCTGTGCGGCAGGGCGACGACAAGCCCCGATCCGGCGTAGGCCTCCCGGACCACCGGCTCGTTGACGGCGGCGACACGACGGCGAATTTCGGTCTGGGACCAGGCGGGCAGCGCCAGGACCTCGTAGAAGTTGCGCAGGTAGGACTTCAGGGCTGACCGGACAAGGTGATTGTGGACGGGCACTCCCGTCGTAAGCGCCAGATTGCGACGCAGCGTACGCACATGGATGCCGTCGTGCCGCAAGGCGACCCAGCTGCCGGCGGAGATGATCAAGGCAACCGACCGAGGCGGGAGCCGGGCCGCCACTCGCCAGCCGAAGCTGTAGATCCCTCGCAGCAGCCAGTTGCGCAGCAGCTCGCGCCATTGTGCCGGCACAGGTGTGACCACCGCCTCAGGCCGACCGAGCATTCGCTGCCTTGGCCTGCTTGCGGACCTGGGCGATGCGCTGCAACACCGTGATCATGCTTGTCACGGCCAGGGCGGCAACCGCGATCTGCAGCACGTACGGAACCCCGAGACCTGCGAGGAAGGCCCCGGCGAGGATGATCACGAGCCGATCCGCACGCGCTGCCAGGCCACCCGTACAGACAAATCCCAGGCTTTCGGCGCGAGCTTTCACATAGGACGTCCACTGCCCGAAGACCAGGCCGGCCAGGGCGATGGCTGCCCATAGTGTCGAGTCCTGCCGGTACACGAAGTAGAGCAGAATGCCGCCGAAGACCGCGGCGTCCCCCAGGCGGTCTGAGGTGGAGTCCAAGAAAGCGCCCCAGTTGCTGGTCTTGCCCGTGATCTTGGCCATCAAGCCGTCGATCATGTCGGAGATGACGAAGATCGTCACCACGACGACGCCTTGCCACAGCCAGCCTTGGGGAAAGCAGATCAGCGCGCCGATCGCCACTCCGAGAGTGCCGGCAATCGTGACGACGTCGGGTGAGACGCCAAGCCTGATCAGCAGCCGTGCGATCGGGCCGAGGACGGCGTGGGACATGCCACGAAAGCGCTCGAGCATCAGCTCATGCCTGAGGCGACGTAGGAGTCCCAGCTGGTGCGTACGATCTCCCAGGTCTGGTCCAGTAGCTGCGGCAATGCCTTCGTCTGCCCAACGACCGGAAGGAAGTTGGCGTCTCCGGCCCAGCGCGGCACCACGTGTTGGTGCAGATGGGCGGCGATACCGGCCCCGGCAACCGCGCCTTGGTTGATCCCGAGGTTGAAGCCGTGCGGCGCGCTCGCCGCACGCAGGACGTGCATGGCGTCCTGGGTCAGTTCGCCGAGGGCGCAGAGCTCGTCGTGGTCTAGCTCGGTCAGGTCCGCGACATGCCGGTATGGGCAGATCAGCAGGTGTCCGGGCGAATAGGGATAGAGGTTGAGCACGGCGAAAGCAAGATCGCTGCGATGCACGATCAGCCCTTCCCGGTCGTCGCGCAACTGCACCGCACAGAACGGGCAATCTTGCTCATCAGAGCTGGCCGGCTTGCTCTCACCCTTGATGTAGACCATCCGATGCGGTGTCCACAGCCGCTCGAATCCGTCGGGAGTGCCTGGATGCGCGGCTAGGTCCTCCGGCTCTCCCACTGCCCAACCTCCTCCCGAGTTGTCAGAACCGAGTTGACGGGCTCTAGCTCAATCAGATTCTGACAAGTCGGTGACTCAGACTTGGCGGCGCGCCGCGATGTCGTCGGTGATCTCGCTGATCGCCGCATCGACCGGGATCCCATTCCTCTGCCGTCGGTTGCGGTAGCGGAACGAGACCGCGTGAGCGGCGGCGTCCTCGGCACCGGCAATCAGGATGTACGGGACCTTGATTCGCTCGGCGTTGCGGATCTTCTTTTGCATGCGGTCGTCGGATGTGTCCACTTCGACCCGGACCCCAGCCGCCCGCAACCGATCGGCGACGCTCAGCAGGTAGGCGTCGTGCTCCGCCGCCACCGGAATGCCGATCACCTGGACCGGCGCCAACCAGGGCGGAAAAGCACCTGCGTAGTGCTCGACCAGCACGGCCATGAACCGCTCAATGGACCCAAAGAGCGCGCGGTGAATCATGACTGGCCGCTGCCGGCTACCGTCGGGGGCGGTGATCTCCAGATCGAACCGGTCCGGCAACATCAGATCGACCTGGATGGTCGACATCTGCCAACTACGACCGATCGCGTCGTGGGCTTGAACCGAGATCTTCGGCGCGTAGAAGGCCGCCCCACCAGGGTCGAGGACTAGCTCGAGGCCGGACGCCTCCGCTGCCTTGCGGAGCGCATCAGTCGCTCTCTCCCAGTCTTCGTCGGACCCGACAGACTTCTCCGGGTCGCGGGTCGACAGTTCCAGGTAGAAGTCAGTCAGCCCGAAGTCAGCGAGTAGATCCAAGACGAACTGCAGCAGGGAAATGAGCTCATCTTGCATCTGATCGACGGTGCAGTAGATGTGAGCGTCGTCCTGGGTCATGCCGCGGACCCGGGTGAGCCCGTGCACCACCCCTGACATCTCGTACCGGTACACACTGCCGAACTCGAACAGCCGTAGCGGCAGCTCGCGGTACGACCGCCCCCGGGACCGAAAGATCAGGCAGTGCATCGGGCAGTTCATCGGCTTGAGGTAGTAGTCCTGGCCCTGCCGCTTCAGGCTGCCGTCCGCGTGCCGCTCCTCGTCGACGTGCATCGGCGGGTACATCAGATCTGCGTAGAAGCCGAGGTGTCCGGAGATGTCGAACAGCTCGGCCTTGCTGATGTGTGGGGTGTTCACGAACTCATACCCAGCCTCGAGGTGGCGCTGCCGGGAATAGTCCTCCATGATCTTGCGTACCAGCCCGCCTCGGGGGTGGAAGACCGCCAGACCCGAGCCGATCTCGTCCGGGAAGGAGAACAGATCGAGCTCGAGACCAAGCTTGCGGTGGTCTCGTTTGGCCGCCTCTTCCTGCCTGGTCTGGTAAGCCTTGAGCTCCTCGCGGCTCGGCCAAGCCGTGCCATAGAGACGCTGCAGTTGCTTGTTCTTCTGATCACCGCGCCAGTACGCCGCCGAGTTCCGGGTCAGCGCGAATGCCGGAATGTAACCGGTGTGCGGCACGTGCGGGCCTCGGCACAAGTCCCTCCAGGCAATCGAATCATCGCGCCGCAGGTTGTCATAGATCGTGAGCTCACCCGCGCCTACCTCGGCGCTGGCTCCGTCGACCCCTGCGGCCGAACTCTTGTCCGTGATCAACTCCAGCTTGTACGGCTCCGTTGCCAGCTCGGCGCGGGCCTCCTCGTCGCTGACGATTCGGCGACGGAAGCGCTGCCGCTCCTTGATGATCTTGGTCATTGCTTTCTCGATTTCGCGAAGATCATCAGGCGTGAAGGGTGACGCCACGTCGAAGTCGTAGTAGAAGCCGTCGGTGATGGGCGGGCCAATGCCCAGCTTGGCGTCGGCATGCAGCGACTGAACGGCCTCCGCGGCGACGTGGGCGGTGGAGTGCCGCAAGATATTGAGCCCGTCCGGGCTACCGATCGTGACCGGCTCGACGACGGCGCCTTCGGGCAGCGTACGGTGCAGGTCCCACAGATCGCCATTGACCCGCACTGCCACGATCGCGCGGTCGTCACTGAAGACATCGAGTCCAGTGGTGTTGGTGTCCGTCACTCGCTGCTGGCTGACGCCATCTGCTTCGATCGTGATGGACATGCTGGACACGATTGGTTCCCTTTCTACCGGCGAGCTGTCTCTGACCGAGATCCCGGGTAAGCCTAGACCTGGCAACCTTGGGCCTGGATGGGGTTTCGCGACGGGTCGGACACGGTTGCCAACTTGGCTCTGTGATCCCAACTCCGCCTTGAGATATGGTGGGCGTCGCTCAAGCGGGCGATTGGCGCAGTGGTAGCGCGCTTCGTTCACACCGAAGAGGTCACTGGTTCGAACCCAGTATCGCCCACCTCGAGTTCCCTGCCTGCGCGTCGGACTACGCGGAGCCAGCCCGGCGTGGATGCATTGGTCGTCGCCCCGGGCCGCCGCCGAAACGAGGGCGCCGCCCAAAACCAGGGCGCCGACGGCCGCGACCGGCCGATACGATCGGCCGGTCCGCCGGCGACTCGTCCGGCCCGCCGTCAGTAGCC
>DATLPF010000055.1:0-3771 GCA_035535875.1 Propionibacteriaceae bacterium | reverse complement strand
ACGCGTCGCCACGCGGACGCGGCCCGCGCGTACGGGAACATCATCGAGGCGTACAGGTATCCGCCGATGAGGGTCGGAAGCAACAGCAGACCGGCGACGGAGCCCGTCCGATCAGAGGTCGGCAAAGGCGCGATCACCGTCGTCGTGAACGTACGGTCGCTCTCCTTGGCCGCTTCCGCGAAGCCGCCACGGACATAAACCTCGCCGAAGAAGCTCTTTGCCGGCACCGTGACCAGCTTGTCGCTGGACGAGCCCGGAACGTATCCGCCGTATATGTCGCCGCCTTCGGCAGCCTGAGTCAGGTCGGCCTCGCTGGAGTAAGTCGTGACATCCAGCGACAACTTGGACTTGACCGCGTCGACCACCGGGGAAGGCCCTGTCACGCCGAACGGCATGTCCCTGGGTTCAAGCAGCTGCAAGGCGCTCACGAGGCAAAGCCCAAAGAACGCGCCGACCACGCCAACGGTGACCAGTGCAACTAGCGACTTCTTCACGGAATCTTCCTTCCGACGGCCCGCCACGCGAGTCGCTTATGCGGGTGTTCAAATGCTCCGCTCACGATGACGTATGCCACCGGTCTCCCTTCAGCGAGGTGGCGAAAAGACCACCGGCGTCAGGACAGCCCTCACTGCGCTCGGCTCATCGAGCAGGCAGCGATGAGTGACATCCCGACAATGCCGTCGAGCAGGGACATGATCGCAGATGGAGGGCAGCCCGGCCGCCCTCCAACAGCTCGCATGTACATGTAAGTGCCAGCTGCAGGCTCAGCTCGCGGTCTTGGCCTCCTCGGCCTCCTTGGCCTCCTCGACCGCCTGAGAGAACGCGGTCTCAAAGTCCGCCCGCGTCGTGTCGAGGACGATCTTGTTGGTGGCGTTCGAGAGCAGCGCGCCGATGTCCTCGCCCGTGTGGTCGACGGCGACGACCACCAGCGCGGCCTGACCGGCTTCCAGAAGGTCGCCCATGCGACGGAGGTCGTCCTTGGGGATGTTGTGCCAGAAGTGCCCGACGATCCCGCCGGCGCCGGCGCCGGTCCCGACCAGAGCTGCGGCGCCCAGCGGCGGGGCGAGCACCACGAGCGCGCCGCCCAGGAGAGCGCCGCCCCAGGCCAGGTGCTTGGCGGTGCTGTCATGGCGGTCCATCTTGAGCTTGCCGTCGGCATCCTTCTCGAGCACGGCCGCGGCCACGTGGTCCAGCTCACCTTCGTGCTTCACACCCCACACGGCGTGGAAGTCCTGTTCTGCCCCGTCCTTGTAGGGGTATGTGGCGACGGCCAGAACGACGGGTTGATCACTCACGAGACTCTCCTTGTTGGCTGGATGGCGATGCGACGACCATATGCACCCCGGAGCGCCGCGCACATCATCCCGCAAGGATGAAACCGACACGGGCTCGCGATGCAGCGTTCCCACACTCACACCTCCCAGTCGGGCCGACGTTGTAGCCGAAGGCGAGGGCGAGGGCGAACTGGGGAGCGGCGGTGATCAGTCGGGTAGATCGAGGATGGGCTGCTGCCGTGAGCACGTCGACGATGTCGCCTTCGCTCGCACCGGCCGCCCCGCTCGAAGCATTCATCGACTACCAGACCCACCACAAGCTGCATGATCAACAACCCGAGAACCTGTCCAGAATGCTTGACACACACCCACTCCAAGGAGTTCGCAAGATCTCGGACCAACATGACGTTGGGACAGGACCCCTACGGGCCGGCGTACATGCAGGCGAGACATATGACGGTGTCGAGCGCGGGCTGCTCGGCTACTTCGTCAACGCCAGCATCGAGAACCAATTCCAGTTCATCATGCGCGAGTGGATGAACAACTACGAGTTCGTTGGCGGCACGCGGCTCGACCCGCACGCCAAGGGCGTGATCACGGGGACGAACCACCCGGGGGGCCAGCGTGTTCGAGATCCGCCGGCCGGGCGTCGTACCCCCGCTGCGATCACCGGCTTCGGGAATTTCGCGACGACGCGAGCGGCGGCCTACTGCTTCCTGCCCAGCCTCACCGCGCTGCGGTTCATCGCCGGGCTTGCGTGACGTGATGTCGCCAGCTCAGCCCGGATAAGCCCGCATGCAAGACGAGCCTGAGGTGTGGTGGCGGCGACACGGATTTGCAGCGCACGCCGAACACAATGAGTGCCCGATGGGATCGATGCGCGGCACTGTCCGCCACTTTTGGTCCTTCGCGGCCGATGCGGCCGGGCTCGTCCTGCATGCAGTAGCGGCAGACGACGAATGGTCATCCGGTCATCCTCCGTCTGCGGATGAGACCTACCGATGGGGCCTCCCGATCGATGCTTAGCTACTGGGGGCTGGGCGGCGTCGGCGGTGATGCGGGGTGACGGCGACACCACCCAACAGTTTGCTCGCCTTCGTCCGGCCCATCTGAGGAGAGGTACGTCTGATGGCTGACTCGAACGGTCCCACGAGTGCTGCGTCACCGGTGGCGGGCCAGCCCGCCGCTTCGGCGTCTGGTGGTCCACCCGCGGTCGACCCTGTCGCGGTGATCCGTTCCAGGCAGTACATCGCATCGCTGGTGCTCGCGGCGATCCTCGGTATCCCCATCTCGGCCATCGCCTACGGTTTCCTCGCACTGGTCGCAGCGATTCAGCGGCTGCTGTTCTCCGGGCTGCCGAACCAGGTCTTCGGCGGCCCCGCACCGGCGTGGTGGCCGGTGCCCTGGTTGGTGCTGTGCGGACTGTTGACCGGGTTGACCATCCGGTACCTGCCGGGCAACGGGGGCCACTCACCGGCTTTCGGGTTGAAGACCGGCGGCGCTCCGCCCAGCGGCGGGGAACTCATCGGCATCGCTCTCGCCGCGCTGACCACACTCAGCCTCGGCGCCGTGCTGGGCCCTGAGGCACCTTTGATCGCGATCGGCGGCGGCCTTGCGGCGCTGACTGTGCGCCTTGCGAAGAAGGACGCGCCACCGATGGCCCTGACGATCATGGCCTCGGCTGGCAGTTTCGCGGCGATAAGCACATTGCTCGGCTCCCCGGTGCTCGGCGCGTTTCTGATCATGGAGGCGGCCGGGATCGGGGGGATGGCGTTGAGTCTGGTCGCGCTGCCCGGCCTGCTCGCCTCGGGCGTCGGCGCCCTGGTCTTCGTTGGTCTGGACCATTGGACCGGTCTTGGCAGCTTCTCGCTGGCGCTGCCGTCGGTGCCGCCTGCGGTGACACCGACGTTGGCGACCATGTGCTGGGCGTTGGCCATGGGAGCGGCAGGCGCGTTGTTGGGGTGGGTGATCCGCTGGGTCGGATTGTCGCTTCGTCCGATGGTGCATCTGAACCGGGTGCTGGTCACTTCGGCGCTCGGCCTGGTTATCGGCCTCACTGCAATGGCGTACCAACTCATCTCCGGACACTCCTTCACCCAGGTGCTGTTCTCCGGGCAGGACGCGCTCCCGGAGCTGGTCGAACACGCCGCCGACTACTCGGCGGCCGTGCTAATCCTGCTGATTGTCTGTAAGGCATTGGTCTACGGGGTGTCGCTGAGCGCGTTTCGCGGTGGCCCCGTCTTCCCCTCGATGTTCATCGGCGCAGCGCTCGGCATTGCCGCCAGCGGCTTGCCCGGCATCGATCTGGCGCCGGCGATCGGCACAGGCATCGGCGCCATGTGCGCCACCATGCTGCGGCTGCCGCTCACTTCAACCCTGCTGGCCACCCTGCTGATGGGTGCCGACGGGGTGGCGGTGACACCACAGGTCGTGGTCGCCGTGGCGGTGGCCTTCGTCATCACCAACGTGCTCCCGGCTCCGGGTCCGAAGGAACCAG
>DATLPF010000054.1:0-6224 GCA_035535875.1 Propionibacteriaceae bacterium | reverse complement strand
GGGGGAAGATCTCAGTCAGCAAGGCAGCCTGGTTGCGTTCGATCCTGAGGACGATCGCAGCCCACAAGGTGCCGGCGGCGAGCGATACCAGAAGACCGATCACCTCGCCGATCCCCGCGATCGCGTTGAAGGCCTTGACCTCGGCGAGGTCATAGCCATCGCCGCCTTGGAGCGAGTAGGCATTCAACGTGAAGTTCAGGACGAGGAATGCCGCCCACCACCAGCCGATCAAGGCGGTCCGGCGGGCGTGAGGGTTGGTGGCCGCCTACACATCCCGCACGATCACGAAGGGGAACCCCTGGAAGAATGATCGTTGTCGTCGGCAACGAAAATGATCTTGATTACTTCCGTAGTATGCGCTTCTGTCCCGGCGGGAACAAGGTCGAGCAGCGACAACACATTTGAGCTTGCGGACACCTCGGCAACCGGCTCAGACTGCTTATTGGAGGCTTGCCCAGGCTGCGAGTCAAGGAGGACAAAGTGGTCGTACTGATGGAGCTGGATTTCGAAGGGGTATCTCGAGAGGATGTCGAGGCCCACAGCAATGACATGAATGCGCGAGAGAACCCGCCAGCCGGGCTCATCGCACACGTGGTGACTGACACCGCCAATGGCATACATGCCGTTGATATCTGGGAGAGCGCCGCAGACTTTCAGCGGTTCGCCCAAGAGCAGCTGATGCCGAGTATCAAGAAGGTCTCACAAGAGCGCGGCCTCCAATTGCCGGATCCGCCTCCTGAGCCAAGGATCACGGAGGCGTACGACCTGATTCGGGTGAGCTGACGTCACCGCCGGCCGAGCTCGACGCGCTCGATGAAACCCGCGGAACTAACTGTTAACTGTCAAGTTCGATGATCACCACGGGATAGCCGTGTTCTCCCAGCGGGTGAACGTCCCTGTCGGGCCATCCGGACCGAGCAGCGCAACCCGCACCACTTCACGGGATCCATCCTCAACAGATTCTGTGCCGGCGAAGCTATTCAGGTTCGTGCTCGTGAATGCGGGCGATACCAGATTGACCTTGATATTGGTGGACTCGAGCTCCACCATGATAGCGAGCGTCACTGCGTTGAGAGCTGCCTTTGACGCAGCGTAAATGGGGCCGAACATCGCATGGTAAGGATAAGCAGGGTCCGCGTTTGTGGTTAGCGACCCGACTCCGCTGGATACGTTGACGATGCGGGCAGCTGTGGATTCGCGGAGCAGCGGCAGCATCGCCTGGTAGACGGCAAGCACACCGAAGACGTTGACATCCCAAACCGCGCGCATCTCATCGAGCGACGCTGTGCTCGCTTTCGCCGCAGCTGCAGCCTCCGGTGAACCGAACGCGCGCTCCGAGGTCTTCGAGATGCCCGCGTTGTTTACCAGCAGGTCGAGATGGCCCATCCGCTTCTGTATGTGGTGAGCAGCTGCATTGATCGAAGCGCCATCCGTCACATCGAGCTGGAGTGCAATAGCTCCAGACCCGATCTCGTCCGCCGCCGCCGTACCGCTCTCGAAATCGCGCGAACCGACAAATACGGTAAGACCGTTCGACACGAGTTCCTTGGCGACCTGTAGCCCAACTCCCTGATTTGCTCCTGTTACCAAGGCGACTCGTGCGTCATTCATTGATCATCCTTCCGCTCAACTAGTTCACAAGCTGACGTGACCGGACGACCTGGCGGTGGTCAGTAGTTCGTTTTGTCGGCCAGTCGCTCGTCCTAATGGCCTCGCGCGCCCGCGTGCGTATAAGGGTTCTTGCCTACCTCGTGCGCTAGTCGCCCACATCCGGCTGGGTACACATCCGGCTGTCTATACGGAGAGGGAGGGACAGGCGCTTGGAGATCAACTTGGCAGAACATTTGAAATTTGACGTCCCCTAGTCTGCTGTCCTGGACGGCGATGAACAACTGCGGCAGATCGAGGATCTCGGTCCAGCAGAGCGAGGCACTGCAGGCTCCACCACAGAACTCGACAAATCACTTTGCGGTGCGGAGAAACTCGGTGACTCCGAGCGGGGGGCGTCCGGTAAGCGCTCGGGCGACGTTACGATCCGGAGCTGCTGATGGGCCAGCTCGGCACCCCCGGCAGCTCGCCGGTGCGTACCAGCTCCTCGGCAATCTCACTTAACTTGCGGTTGCTTTGCTGGCTGATGCGAGCGAGCACCTGAAACGCCTGCTGCGCATCCAGCTCGTAACGCGTCATCACCATCCCGACTGCCGTGCCGGTGGTGCGGTTGCTCTGCAAGGCATGGCGCAGTTGTCCGACGGTGGTCTGTGCCTCGCCAATCGCAAGATCACGCAACTGATTCATCTGGAAGTGAGCGCGTACCCGGGCCAGCAACTCGGCGGAATTGAAGGGCTTGGCCACGAAGTCGTCGGCACCGGCGGCGAAGGCCTGCACCGCCGATTCCACGTCGGCGAGTGCGGTCAGCACCACGACCGGTAGCCGAGCCATCCGCTCGTCCTGGCGGATCAGCGCAAGAAGATCGAGACCGCTCTGCCTGGGCAGCAGCACATCGGAGATCACCATGTCGGGCGGATTGTCGGCGTTTTTCTCCAGCCATGCATGCGCATTCTCGGCATCACCCACCGCTTCAACGGCATACCCGTCCTTGGCAAACAGCCTGGTCAGATAGCTGCGAAGATCAGGTTCGTCCTCGATGATCAACAGCCGTGGCCGATTCCCAGCATCTTCGCCGTCCGATGCCGCAGCACTGTCAGCCAGTGCCACGCCTGCCTGCGATCCGTTGTAGCGCGGCAGCCGCACGACGAACCGGCTGCCCGCACCCGGCTTACTGTCGACCTCGACTGTGCCGGCGTGTGCAGACGCCATGTCGGCCACCAGCGCGAGACCGATTCCGGAGCCTGGGTGTTGATCACTAGCTCTTCCCCGGCGGAACCGCTCGAAGATCTCCGCCTGCTCGTCGTGCGGGATCCCGACGCCGGTGTCAGCGATGGTCAGTACGACGTGGCTCTCATCGCCGCTCAAGATCACCGCGACCTCCCCGTCGGGAGTGAACTTCAACGCGTTGCTTACCAGGTTGCTCACGATGGTGGTCCACATGATCCGGTCGACGTACGCCCGCAGCGGGTCATTCGGCATCTCGACGCGCAGGTTAAGTCGACCCTCGGTCGCCGGTCGGAAACCCTCGACCACATCGACTGTCACCGACACCAGATCGATGTCCTCCCGGTGCGGGATCAGCGCGACCGACGCGGCACGGGAAATGTCCAGCAGGGCATCGACCACGCGCTGCAAACGATCACCCGCGCGTACCGAGGTTTCCACCGTGTCTCGCGCGGCGGCCGGAAGCACGACGCCAGGCTCATCAAGGATGTCCTGCAGCGGCGTGAGCAGCATCGTCAGCGGTGCACGCAACTCGTGGGTGACGTTCTGGAAGAACTCTGTCCTGGCCCGATCAAGCTCCTCGAGAGCCTGCTGCCGTTTGCGCTCGTTCTGGTAAGAGACCGCGTCGGTGATCATGACACCGAGCTGCCGCGCTGCCATCGCGGTAAAGGCGGTATAGGCCTCGTCGGGTCTCCAATAGGGATTGACGCCCAAGATCAGCACGCCGATCGGTTTTCGATCGCCCAGCATGACCACTGGCAGCACGAAAGCTTGGTCGGGCGTCAGGGAGCCCAAGGGTCCAGGGGCAAACACCCCGGGGTATTGCTCGCGGAGCCCGGATACCAGCTCTGTGCCTCCGTGCTCCATGGTGTCCAGAACCGGTCCGGTGCTCGGTAAGAACTCGACCAGTTCGCAGCCGGCTGCGGCACTCTCGTCGAAGCCGTAACCCGCGGTGCGACGCGGACCTTGGCCCTGAAGATCACGAAGGAAAACCGCCGCGAACGGGACACTCTTTCGGTTCTTGCCGATTACCTCGACGGCGGCTCGACAGGTTGAGGGCAGCGAGTCATCGGCAGTGATCGACATAGAGCCCAGCCTGCGCAGCACCTGGAGGCGCCGCTCGTAAAGGATGTGCTGGGTCGTCTCGGTGATCGTGTTGAAGAGCCCGACGATCGTGCCGTCGGCGTCACGGACCGCGATCAGCGAGAAGGTGAAGTGGCCCTCCTCGGGATAGCCATGCCGATCGATGATCAGCGGTTGATCCTCGCTGTGGTAGGCCCGGCCAGTCTGCATGACCTCGCGCAAATGTTCCTCGCTCGCAGGCCACGGAGGTGGGCCAACCTCACTCGCCGGGCGGCCGAGCGCCCACGGATGCTTCTCGGCGCCGAGCAACGGGATGTAGGCGTCGTTATACAGGACGAGGAGGTGGGGTCCCCAGCTGATCTGGACAGGAAATTCGGAGTCCAAGCAGAGATCAACGAGCAGCCGAAGCAGCGATGGCCATTTCTCTTTGGCACCCAGAGCTGTGGCCGACCAATCCACCTGGTCATACACCGCACGCATGGAGGCGCGGTCCCACGACTTGTCGGACGACAAATCGATGGTTGGCTCTTCCGTAGCGCCAAAGGACCCGGTCATGTGGAGTCCTCCGATCTATCGCGCTCCGCAACAGCGGGCGAGACGACGCTGTGGATATGCCGGGGTGGCACGATTGCGGTTTCAGGTAGGCCGCTCCGCGCGCAGACCAATCTAGTACCTTGCTCCGCGTGCTGTTTTATGTAAGGGCTTTTAGTGTCGACCAACGACCAACGGGTACTGCGTAGGCATGGTCAGTGCTGAATTGCGCAGGGGCGAAGGGCGCAGGCGTGTCGTCGCAGTGACGGGTGCGAGCGGTGGCGTTGGTCGGGCCACCGTACGCGAGTTCGCCAAGCGAGGAGACTCCATCGCGCTGCTCGCTCGCGGTGAGGTTGGCCTGGGCGCAACGGCCGCCGAAGTCAGTGCCGCCGGCGCAAACCCGATGCTGGTGCCGGTCGATGTGTCCGACCAAACTCAAGTCGAGGAAGCGGTCGGGCGTATCGAGAACGAGCTTGGTCCGATTGACATCTGGGTCAATTCCGCGTTCACCTCGGTCTTTGCTCCCTTCGCCGAGATCAGTCCCGAGGAGTTCAAGCAGGTCACAGATGTCACCTATCTCGGCGCGGTGTACAGCACCATGGCGGTACTGCGCAGGATGCGGGAGCGCGATGCCGGCACGATCGTGCAGGTCGGCTCGACGCTGGCGTATCGCGGGATTCCGCTGCAGAGCGCCTACTGCGGCGCGAAGCACGCACTGCAAGGCTTCCACGAGTCCCTACGCTGCGAGCTCCTCCATGATCACAGCAATGTCAGGGTGACGATGGTGCAACTTCCGGCGGTCAACACTCCGCAGTTCTCCTGGGTGCTCTCTCGGTTGCCTGAACGTGCTCAGCCGGTGCCACCGATCTACCAGCCCGAGGTGGCTGCGCGAGCGGTCGCGTACGCCGCCGACCATCCGGAGCGACGGGAGTATTGGGTCGGTGCGAGTACGGCGGCCACCTTGATCGTGAACGCGGTCGCGCCCGGCATGCTTGATCGCTACTTGGCACGGACCGGATTTCAGGCGCAGCAGACCGGACAGCCCAAAGATCCCGATCAACCGGCCAACCTGTGGGAGCCGGCGGATGGCGAGGGTGGCCACGATTTTGGTGCCCACGGTGCGTTTGATCAACGGGCCAAGGCGCGGAGCGTGCAGGTCTTCGCCTCCCAGCACCACGCGGCGCTGTTCGGTGCCGGGGTAGCCGCCGCTGCCGGGCTGATCGCGACTGTCGGCAGAAAGGCCCGGAGATCATGATCAACAGGTGGTATCAGGAGGCTGTCATCTACAGCCTCGACGTGTCGTCGTTCCAAGACTCCGACGGCGACGGCCGCGGTGATCTGCGGGGGTTGATCAGTCGGCTGGACTACCTTTCTCGCCTGGGTGTCAGCTGTCTGTGGCTGAATCCGATCCATCCGAGTCCGTGGCGGGATAACGGCTACGACATCATCGACTACTACGGCATCGAACCGGCATTGGGTAGCCTCGGTTATTTTGCAGAGCTGGCACGGGAAGCTCAAGAGCGAGGCATCCGAATCATTCTTGACCTGGTCGTCAACCACACCTCCGACGAGCATCCCTGGTTTGTCTCGGCCCGGAGCAGTCCGGATTCGCCATATCGGGATTGGTATGTCTGGAGCACGGAGGAGCCGCCGAACCGGCACCAGGGAACCGTCTTCCCTGGAGAGCAGGAGGAGACCTGGACCATTGACGAGCAGGCGCAGGCGTGGTACTTCCATCGCTTCTACGGCTTCCAGCCCGACCTCAACTGGGCCAATCC
>DATLPF010000053.1:0-71547 GCA_035535875.1 Propionibacteriaceae bacterium | reverse complement strand
AGCGGAGTTGGGCGGAGTGGCAGGCATACAGTCTGAGGCGTGATCGAGGTGGTTGGACTGACCGCGCGGGGGTGGAGCGATCTTCCGGAGCGGCTGCGCACAACGATCCAGTACGCGGAGGTGCTGCTCGGCAGCCCTCGTCTCATCGATCTGATCCCGCCATTCCCCGCTCAGCAGCGACTGTCCTGGCCGAGCCCCTTGCGAGAGGAGCTGCCGATGCTCCTCAGCCGGGTGGAAGGACGACGAGTCGTGGCGCTCGCCTCCGGTGATCCGCTGCTCGCCGGAATCGGCAGCACGCTCGTCGAGATGCTCGGCGCTGAGACAGTTCGCGTCCATCCTGCGGTGTCCTCGGTGGCGCTGGCACGCGCTCGGATGGGCTGGCCGGAGGAGTCCACGCAGCTGGTTCGGCTGCGCGGCGGCGACCTTGACACGGTACGGCGGTATCTGTCCCCTGACCGTCGCTTGATCATCTTGTCGCGCGATGCTGACAGTCCTGCCGCGGTGGCGGAGCTTCTCACCGACGAGGGCTACGGCGATAGCAGATTTACGGTTTTGGGCGATCTTGATACCGAAACCGAGTCCCGGACCGATCTTGTAGCGCGAGATTGGAGGGGCGCGGCGCCGACGCTCAACCTGATCTGTGTGGTCTGTGCCGGGATTGGCCCGGCCACCTCACTGGCGTCAGGTTTGCCAAACGAGGCTTTTGATCATGATGGGCAGCTGACCAAACGTGATCTTCGCGCGTCGGCACTGGCTCGCCTGATGCCGCGGCCGGGTGAGTTGCTGTGGGATGTGGGCGCGGGCGCCGGCTCGATCGCGATCGAGTGGCTGCGCTCGGATCCCGGAGGCCGGGCAATCGCGATAGAGCACAACCTCGATCGGGTCAAGCGAATCCGTAGGAATGCCGAAGCGCTCGGCGTGCCTGGTCTCGAGGTGCTGCATGCAGAGGCGCCTGATGCTTTGGCGTCGCTGCCGCTGCCGCATGCGGTTTTTGTCGGCGGGGGAGCGACCGGCGAGACACTCGAACGGTCATGGTCGGCGTTACGACCCGGCGGTCGGCTGGTCGTTCATGCCGTGACCCAGGAGACCGAGATGATCATGGTCGATTGCTGGAGACGGTACGGCGGGGAGCTGTCCCGACTGTCGGTGGAGCACCTGGAGTCGATTGGTCGCTATCACGGCTGGCGACCGGCCCGAGCCGTGGTGCAGTGGAGCGCGGTCAAGGATGTCGAGTGACCGTTCATTTCATTGGAGCAGGTCCGGGTGCAGCGGACCTGTTGACGATCCGCGCCGTACGGCTGATCGAGTCTTCTCCGGTCTGTGTCTATGCCGGCACTTATATCAATGCTGAGATCTTGGCTCATTGCCCGCCGAGAGCGACCTTGATCGACAGTCAACACCTTGATCTTGACCAGATCACTGATCACCTGGTTGCTGCTGATCAGCGCGGGGAGGATGTTGCGCGACTCTGCTCTGGAGACCCCTCGATCTATTCGGCAGTAGCCGAGCAGACCCGGCGGCTCGATGAAGCAGGGGTGGACTGGGATGTGACGCCGGGTGTACCTGCGTACGCGGCCGCCGCGGCGATCATCGGGCGCGAGCTCACCGTGCCCGAGCTGGCGCAGACAGTGATCTTGACGCGCACTCAGGCCGCTTCCACGGCAATGCCTGAGACGGAGTCGTTGGCCTACCTGGCCGAGACTCGGGCCACCATGATCATCCACCTGGCGATCCGGCGGGTCCGACAGATCTGTGCCGAGCTGACCTCCGCGTACGGGCCCGGCTGTCCGGTCGCGGTGGTCGCCAACGCCACTCAGCCCACAGAGTTGGTGCTGCGCGGAACCCTGTCGACGATCGCCGACCAGGTGGAGAATGCCGGACTGCGGCAGGCGGCAGTGATCATGGTTGGGCAGGCGCTGCACGCCGAGGAGTTTGTGGAGTCGCACCTGTACGGGAAGCGCCGTCGCTAGCTGTCGTTGATCAAGATGTATGAGAGCGGCCGGTCCACACCGTCGCGCTGTGCCCGAGCCGGGTCTGGCTGGAACCAATGATCAGCAGACAGCTCATGTCGATGCTGTCGGGCTCGAGTGTTTCCAAAGTGGTAATTGTCAGATCCTCATTGTCGCGGCCCACCTGACGTCCCACGACGACCGGCGTTTCGGGTGGACGGAACTCGAGCAGGAGCTTGCGTGCTTGCACGATCTGCTCCCGCCGGGAACGCGAGGCTGGATTGTAGATCGCGAGTACCAGATCAGCACTAGCGATCGCGCGCAACCGTTGCTCGATCACCGACCACGGCTTGAGTCGGTCCGACAGCGAGACCACCGCATAGTCGCCGCCAAGTGGTGCACCAGCGCGGGCGGCAACGGCCTGCGCCGCTGTCACCCCTGGGAGCACCGTGATCTTGACCTTGGCGTAGCGGTCGTCTTCGGCTGCCTCGAAGACCGCCGATGCCATGCCGAAGATTCCGGCATCTCCACCGGAAATCACGGCCACCCGTTCGCCGCTCAGCGCAAGATCAAGAGCGCATCGGGCCCGTTCGACCTCGACGGTGTTGCCCGAAGCATGCCGTTGCAGATTTGGTCGAGAGGGAAGCCGGTCTAGGTAAGGTCCGTAGCCCACGACATGATCAACCTCGGCCAGTACCGCCGATACCTCCGGGGTCGTCCAGCTGTCGCCTCCAGGCCCAAGACCGACGACAAGAAGCCGCGGCATATCGACATGATCAAGGTCCAAGGCCGGCCGAAGCGCTGCTGAACGCCCTGCCGAATCGAGGCGTCGATCACGACCTGGTACAACGATCATGGAGAAGTAGGGGACCGCGCCGGCGTCGATGTCAATCACCGGCATGACGCGCTGCTCACCGGTGGTCGCCCGCTCCACGTAGAGGGCCTCGGAGAGCCGCCCGGCTTGCCGCAACGCCTCGCGTACGCCCGCGAACGTCCTACCCAGTTTCATGATCACTGCTGCGTCGGTATCAGCTAGCCGGCGCGCGAGCTCCGGTACCGGGAGCGTTCCGGGCAACACGGTCAGGATGTCTTCATGCCGCGCCAGCGGCGCCCGCAGCGCGGTAGTAGCGGCCGTTAGGGACGTGACTCCGGGCACGATCTCGCTCGGAAAGAGCGGCGACAGCCGGTCGTGCAGGTACATGTATGAGCTGTAGAACAGCGGGTCGCCCTCAGCTAGAACGACGACAGTGCGGCCGGCGTCGAGATGCTTGCTGAGCCGCTCAGCAGACTCGTCATAGAAGTCGTCCACGGCGCCGTAATAGCCCAGCGGATGGTCAGTGGAACCTGTGGTAACGGGATAGATCAACAATTCTTCAATCGCGTTCTCGCTGATCAACGAGTCAGCAATGGAGCGAGCGATCGACCGGCCGGCGGTGCCTGAATGATATGCGATGACGTCTGCGTCTTTGATCAGCTTCGCGGCTTTGAGCGTGATCAACTCAGGATCTCCGGGTCCAACGCCCACCCCGTAAAGCCGTCCGGTCATCAGAGCTCAGCCTCCTGCGCCAGGGCGTTGACGGCGGCCGCGCACAGCGCGGAGCCGCCGCGGCGTCCGTGCACCACGAGCGAGGGAATGTCCCAAGGATTCTCGGCCAGTGCGATCTTCGACTCTGCCGACCCGACGAAGCCGACGGGAGTCCCAATGATCGCGGCGGGATGTGGCGCGCCGTCGGCGATCAGTTCCAACAAATGGAATAGCGCGGTTGGGGCGTTGCCGATTGCCACCACAGCACCCGCCAAGCGGTCCCCCCACAGCGAGACAGCAGCGGCTGACCGCGTCGTTCCCCACTGCTCTGCGAGCTCGCCTGCTCGCGGATCGTCGAGCAGGCACAGCACGTCGTTGGCTGCCGGGAGCCGCCTCCGGGTAATGCCGGAGGCCAACATCTGGGTGTCGGTCAAGATCGGCGCCTGAGCTGCGAGCGCTGTGCGGGCAGCGGGCACGAGCTCGCGATGGAACACAAGGTCGTTGATGAGAGTGACGTCCCCGCAGGCATGAATCATCCGGACTGCGACCGTGCGCATGTCCTCGGGCAGCCTGGAGAGATCTGCCTCCGATCGAATGGTCGCAAACGATCTCCGGTAGATCTCAGCAGCCGTCGTCACGTAGTCATAGCGCCGTGTCGGTGCGAACATCACTGAGCCTTCCCGACGAGCGTCAGCAGCTCGGCGTCACGGGGCGCGACAAGATCATGATGATCAAGAGCTGGCGCGCCGCAGCGCCGTTCGCAGCCGCTAATGTGGGTCCGCTTGAGTGGCAATCCGGACTGAGCCAGGGCGGTCGCGTACGCGCGCGTGTTGATCAAGGACTGCTCGCAGGATGGGGCGCCGACGCACGCCGAAATAGCAGACCAGGATGAAGTGGGATCGTCGACGAGGCCTGTTGCGGCAAGTTGGGCCAAATGGCGGGCGGCTCCAGGCAATACGAGTCCCCTCGATGGCGTGATCACCACCCGCCCTGTCGCACAGACCTCGACCCTCTCAGCTTGAGCCGGCGTTAGCAATGCCAACGGGACTTGGACCGAAGCCGCGCCGGCAATCGCACCGAGTGGGGTGCCAGTCATCGCATGCTGCAACGTGATCGCGCGTACACCAGCGATCCCCGTCGCCCAACTCGCGAGGTCGCGGACATGCCAGACGCCGCCGGATCCCTGGCTGGCCTCCAGGAACTGGTGTGCAAGATCGAGCAACATTTCGACGGCGTCAGTCGCCGAGACTGGGAGTCCCCACCCGGAGCCGCCAATCAAGAGCCACCCCTGATCAGGATCAACAGCCCGGTAGCCAAGATCGAAAGGCATTCCGCTCACGTCGCCGCGGCCGTCGTCGATGGCAAGGAGAAATCGACTGGGCAAGCTGGCCAGCCGCGGCGAAGCGCAAAGCCTTGCGTCGAGAGTGGCCACCATGGCTCGTACGTCGACCATTCCACCGCTGATGCCGGTCAGTGGCGACGCGATGATGTTGCGGACCCGCTCGTGGGTGTCGGAGGGCAGGAACCCGGCGTTGCGTACCGCACGGATGAAGCCATCCGGCAGCGGGTCCGGCAGGCCGCGAAGCTGCAGGCTGGCACGCGAGGTGAGCTGAAGTTCCCCGCTGCCGAACTCCTGCGCGATGCGGCTCAGCCGACCCAGCGCCGTACCGGTCATCTGCCCGCCAGGAATGCGAACCCGGACGACGGCCCCATCTTGTGCCAGATGGGGCCGTAGCACTCCTGGGCAGCGGTCCGCGCGAGTCACGCCCGCCATCGTAAGTGACCGCAGCGTGCCGGCGAGGCAGCAGTCAGATCCGCGGCGCGCGGCGATAGCCCAGCCAGCCCAGCGCCACGAACCAGGCCTGCACCTCGATCAGCAGCAGGCGCTCCGGGATTCCGGAGATGCCCTGACCGACCGTAATCGCCGCCTGGTCGTAGCTGAGGAAGAACCAGGCCAGCATCGCGACGGTGACCGGTACGGCCACAAGCAGCGCGGTGCTGAACCGACGCCAGCCTGGCACTCGCCGGAGGAAGCGTGCGGCGACCGGGAAGCTGATGAAGGGGGTGAGCACGAACAGCACGAAGCAGACCAGGTGTACCAGCGGGTACTCGATGGTGAAGATCCCGCACAGCCCGAGGCCTAGCGGTGACAGGCAGAGCAGGCCGGCGCAGACCGCTCGGCGTACCCGCCCGCTGTAGGCGCGCAGAGTGGCGAAGACGCCTACGACCCCGATCATGGTCAGCAGCCCGGCACCGAGCACAAACGCGGCGTTCATGTACGGCGCAGTGACCCCCATGCCGAGCCCGCTGACGGGTTGGCTGATCGGTGAGTAGGGCGCGATCCGGGTGCCATAAATGGTGTACCCCGGGCTGAGGAAGCCGAGGACGAGCCAGGCAAGCGTGAACAAAGTCGGACCGGCAACGGCGCCGAGCGCGGCCAGACGTGCGGCTCGGGAGCGCGCTAGCGAGGTCTGCGCGGGCGACGTATCCGAGCGTGCAGCCGGAAGAGTGTCGAGGTGGTTCATGGTGGATTTCCTTTCGAGAAGTTGTGAATGGTGGACTCAGGCCTCGGCGGCCGGTTAATAGTTACAATAGAACTAGATGATAGGAAACTAGTTAAGAAGATGCTAAACTCCCAATCCATGGTCGGTGTTGGTTTGCGGTCCCCGCTAGCGCTCACGGTGCTGGGCGTGCTCGAGTACCGGCCGGCGCACCCATACCGGATCCAGCAGGTGATCCGTGAATGGGGCAAGGACAGGGTGATCAACGTTGGTCAGCGGGCGAGCCTTTATCGAGTGATCGAGCGGCTGCTGGCGGCGGATCTCATCCAGGTGCGCGAGACTCAGCGCGACAGGCTGTACCCCGAAAGGACGGTGTATGAGGTCACCGACGCCGGCCGGCAGGCGTCCCGCCAGTGGCTGCTGGAGATGCTGCGCACCCCACGGCAAGAGTTCCCCGAATTTCCCGCGGCGCTGTCCAACCTGCTGCTGCTCCCGCCGGCAGAGATAGCCGACGCCCTCGATGAGCGTGTGCGACCGCTCGCGGCAGCGCTGGCCGAACTCGAAGCAGGACTGGCTGCCGAGGCCGCCAGTGGCCTGCCGCGGATTGCTGAACTCGAGGACGAGTACCGCCGCGTGGTGATCAAGGCTGAGCTCGACTGGGTGACCGCCGTGGCCACCGATCTGCGCAGGGGACGCATGAAGTGGTCACCCGAGGCGCTGTCCGCCCTCGCCGACGCCCGCGCTGTCGACGCTCCCGCCGGCTGAGGCGACTGAGCCCTCGTATGCCGGAGACCGGGCAACCCCGATCCGAGACGCAAGGACCGGTTAGGCTCCCGTGGTGCCGCGGATCGCCCTGCTCTCGACCTCTGACACGGATCTGTTGTCTGCGCGGGGGAGCGGCGCCGACTATGTCGTGGCCAACCCGGCGAGATCGACGCATGCGGAGCTTGGCGAGGTGCTCGAGGCCTGTGATCTGATCGTGGCGCGGATCCTCGGCTCACCGCAGTTGCTGTGCAGCGGCTTCGAGCGGTTCCGTGGGACCGGCAAACCGATGGTTGTGCTCGGCGGCGAGCAGGCGCCGGACGCCGCGCTGATGGAGCTGTCAACTGTTCCGATCAGGCTCGCTGCGGATGCCCACCTCTACCTCGCCCATGGTGGGCCGGGCAATCTGCGCCAGCTGCACGCCTTTCTCTGCGACACCGTGCTGCTGACCGGTCTCGGCTTCGAGGCGCCCCTCGAGCAGCCGGCCTGGGGCGTGCTGCCGCGCCCACTGCCTGACGGAGAGTCCCGCCCACGCATCGGCATCCTGTTCTATCGCGCCCAGTACGCCGCCGGGAACAGCGCGTACGTGGAGGCGCTCGCCGACGCCGTCGACGCTGCCGGCGGCATCGGCGTACCGATCTTCGCCACCTCATTGCGCGATGCTCCTTCGGACCTGCTCGAGTATCTGGGCAGCTGCGACGCGTTGATCACCACGGTGCTTGCGGCGGGTGGCACCAAACCGGCGGCCGCGTCCGCCGGCGGGGACGACGAGGCGTGGGACGTACGCGCCTTGGCGGCCCTCGACATCCCCATGCTGCAAGGCCTATGTCTGACCTGGGACCGGGCGTCATGGGCTGCCTCCGACGAAGGCATGACTCCGCTCGACGTGGCCACTCAGGTAGCGATCCCGGAGTTCGACGGCCGCATCATCACGGTGCCCTTCTCCTTCAAGGAAACCGATGCCGATGGCCTGCCGGTCTACGTTGCTGATCATGAGCGCTGTCGGCGGGTCGCCGAGATCGCCGTCAACCACGCCCGCTTACGGCACATTCCGGCCGAGCAGCGGCGCATCGCAATCGCGCTGTCGGCGTATCCGACGAAGCATGCGCGGATCGGCAACGCCGTCGGGCTGGACACACCCGTATCCGTGATCAAGCTACTGCGAGCGATGCGGGCGGTCGGGTACGACCTGGGTGCGCCGGGTGAGATTCCGGGAACCGGTCCACTCGATCCGGTCGAGGGAGAGCATCCGGACACCACCGCGGGCAATGCGCTGATCCACGCGCTGATCGCGGCCGGTGGGCAGGATCCCGAGTGGCTCACGGCCGAGCAGCTGTCTGGCCAGCCGGTCCGCATTCCGGCGCGGACCTACCGCCGCTGGCTGGCCGAGCTCCCTGCCGATCTGGTGGGGGCGGTCACCGATGCGTGGGGCGAGGCACCGGGCGAACTGTTCGTGGACAGCAGCAGGGATCCAGAAGGTGAGATCGTCGCCGCGACTCTCCAGGCAGGCAACGTGGTGATCTTGGTGCAGCCACCGCGGGGTTTCGGGGAGAATCCGATTGCGATCTATCACGATCCTGATCTTGCTCCGTCGCACCACTACTTGGCGGTGTATCACTGGCTGGAGCGGGAGTTCGGCGCGCACGCCGTGATTCACGTCGGCAAGCACGGGAACCTGGAATGGCTGCCTGGCAAGAATCTGGGCATGTCCGCCTCCTGCGGCACGGATGCGGCGATCGGCTCGCTGCCACTGATCTATCCCTTCCTGGTCAACGATCCGGGTGAGGGGGCCCAGGCCAAGCGACGCGCGCATGCCACGATCGTTGATCATCTTGTGCCACCGATGGCGCGCGCCGAGACCTACGGCGACATCGCGCGGCTGGAGCAACTGCTGGACGAGTACGCACAGGTCAATGCGATGGACCCGGCCAAGGCGCCCGCGTTACGTGGAGAGATCTGGACACTGATCCAGGCCGCCCAACTGGATCACGATCTCGGCCTAGATGCAGCTCCCGACGAGGAGGTTTTCGACGAGTTCGTCCTCCATGTCGACGGCTGGCTGTGCGAGATCAAGGATGCGCAGATTCGCGACGGGTTGCACGTCCTCGGGCAGGTGCCTGAGGGCGATGGGTTGATCAACCTGGTGCTGGCGGTGCTGCGGTCATCTCAGATCTTCGGCGGCCAGGTCAACGGAGTGTCGGGGTTGCGGACGGCGCTCGGGCTCGAAGAAGAGGCATCACTTTCCGAGGTGGACGCCGTTGAGGCGCAGGCGCGTGAGCTAGTTGCTGCGCTCGCCGCAGCGAGGTGGTCCGCCGACGCTGTCCCCGAGATCGTGGAACGCATCGTGGGAGCGCCGAACGAGGCGGTCTCTACGGCACTGCGTTTCGCATGCCAGGAAGTGGTACCGCGGCTCTCACGCACCAGCGAGGAGATCAGCGCGATCTTGCACGCCCTCGACGGAGGTTACGTGCCGGCGGGGCCGTCCGGGTCGCCGCTGCGCGGGTTGATCAACGTGCTGCCGACTGGCCGCAACTTCTACTCCGTCGATCCCAAGGCGATCCCTTCCCGCCTGGCGTACCAGACCGGCCAGGCAATGGCCGAATCCTTGCTGCAACGGCATCTTGACGAGGCGGGAGAGTATCCGCAGTCGGTGGGGCTGTCTGTCTGGGGCACGTCGGCGATGCGGACCAGCGGAGATGACATTGCCGAAGTATTGGCCCTGCTCGGGGTGATGCCTGTCTGGGACGACGCGTCTCGCCGCGTAGTAGGACTCGAGGCGATCGATCTCAGTGAGCTGGGCCGTCCGCGGATCGACGTAACAGTCCGGATTTCTGGCTTCTTCCGCGACGCGTTCCCGCACGTAGTGGCGATGCTGGATGATGCGGTACGCCTGGTAGCCACTTGCGACGAGCCGAGCCATCTCAACTTCGTCAGACGCCATACGCAAGATGATCTGGCAGCGCACGGTGACCAGCGGCGGGCCACTACCCGGATCTTCGGCTCCAAGCCTGGTTCGTACGGAGCAGGGATACTGCCGCTGATCGAGGCAGGCAACTGGCGTAATGATCATGATCTTGCCGAGGTCTATTCCGCCTGGGGTGGTTTCGCGTACGGTCGTGATCTTGACGGGATCCCGGCTCGCCAGGATATGGAAGCCAACTATCGGCGGATCGCGGTGGCTGCCAAGAATGTGGACACCCGAGAGCATGACATCGCCGATTCAGATGACTATTTCCAATATCACGGCGGCATGGTGGCGACCGTTCGCGCGCTGACCGGCGCCGAACCGAAGGCGTACGTCGGCGACTCGACGACTCCAGACAGTGTCCGGACCCGTTCGCTGACCGAAGAGACGGCCCGGGTGTTCCGGGCCCGGGTGATCAACCCACGCTGGATTGCGGCGATGCAGCGGCACGGCTACAAGGGCGCGTTCGAGCTGGCAGCGACAGTTGACTATCTCTTCGGCTTTGACGCGACCGCCGGTGTGGTGACGGACTGGATGTATGCGCAGCTGGCTGAGAGTTACGTGCTGGACAAGGACAACCAAGACTTCATGAAGCACGCCAACCCCTGGGCGCTGCGCGGCATCATCGAGAAGCTCAGTGAGGCTGTTGATCGCGGGCTGTGGCAAGAGCCGGATCCGGAGTTGATCACTCAGCTTCAGCAGGTCTACCTCGATGTCGAGGGCGATCTCGAGGATGTCGTGAACTAACTTCCGATAGACCGCACTCGAGACAGGATGGCGTCGGCCACCGCTTCAGGCTGAGTCTCGGGCAGCCAATGGCCAGCGTCCAGCTCGACAACCTCGTACGGGCCCACGACATAGTCGGCGGTCAGCTCGACGGCAGCTCGGGCGAGAGCAAAGTCATCCCGCCCCCAGATGTAGCTGGTAGGCACCTTGATCGACCCGAGCGGCGGCCGCATGGAGAAGGGAAGGCCGCGGTACCAGTTGAGGGCGCCGGTGAGGGCCCCAGGCTCGGCCATTGCGTCGGCGTAGCGATCGGCAAAGTTGGCCGGAAGACCATTGTCCTGCAGTGACTTCGCGAGCGTACGCCGAGCGACCGCCTCCGGAAGCGCCGGCAACTGGAAGAGCGCCATGTACCACGAGAGCAATCCCTGCTTGCTGGTCCACAGCGACTTGGCGAACGCGACAGGGTGCGGCGTCGACAGCACCGTCAGCGAGGCGACGCGGTCTGGGTACCAGCCGGCCGCTCCCCAGGCTTGGTTGCCGCCCCAGTCATGACCAACAAGATGGGCTTGGGCAACGCCCGCGGTGTCCAGCAGCGCCACGACGTCGGAGGCAGTCGCGGCGGTTCGATAATCCCGGCGCCGCGTGGGTCGCGCGGCTCGGGTGTAACCGCGCTGACTCGGAGTGAGCGCTCGGAGCCCTGCCGCGTTCAGCCGACTCGCGACCGCCTCGAAGCTGGACGGCTGCTGTGGGAATCCGTGCAGCAGCACGACAACCGGTGCGTTCGCAGGTCCCGAGTCGACAACGTCGAATCGCAGCCCGGGGCGTACGAAGTGGTCCATGACTCTCCTCCCAATCACCGCAGCGCCGCTCTGAGACTCGAGCTCTGCACAGCTTCCTTGCGCACTGCATAGGTTGCAACATGTGTGAGGCAAGTGGAACGTGGGTTAACCCAGTTTCCAACAGGTGGGCCGGAGTCGGCTGCGAAGAGGGAGTGAGCGATGACGGAGGATCGAAAGATCTTGCAGCGTGTGCTCGAGGAGGCCACGGGGTTTCTCGACGGCCTGCCTGAGCGGCAGGTCGCGGCGCGTACCGACGTTGACGGCGTGGCGGCCGCCTTGCGGCGCCCCTTAGCCGAGGAGGGTGCGGAGCCGCTGGAGGTCATCGAGGAGCTGATCGCCGGCGCTGGGCCGGGGCTCGTGGCGATGCCGTCCGGCCGGTTCTTCGGCTGGGTGATCGGCGGCACACTCCCTGCCGCACTGGCCGCCGACTGGCTGACCTCGGCGTGGGACCAGAATGCGGGCCTGATCGTGATGTCGCCGGCCGCCGCGGGCGCGGAACGGGTGGCCAGTGAGTGGCTGCTCGACCTGTTGGGCCTGCCCAGCAACTCCGCGGTCGGCTTCGTCACCGGCGCGATGGTCGCCAACTTCACGTGTCTCGCGGCGGCTCGCCACGAGGTGTTACGCCGGGTCGGCTGGAATGTCGAGCGGGACGGTTTGCACGGCGCGCCGGAGGTGACGGTCGTCGTTGGCGAGGAGCGCCACGAAACCGTCGACGTGGCCTTGCGGTTCCTTGGCCTCGGCGAGGCTCGCAGCATCGCCGTTCCGGCTGATGATCAAGGTCGGATCCGGCTCGACGCGCTGGCAGACGCGCTCGCGCCGGCCAACGGCAACCCGTTGATCGTGTGCCTGCAGGCAGGCAACGTTCACAGTGGAGCGTTCGATCCGATCGGCGATGCTGTTGATCTTGCCCATCGGAACGGGGCCTGGGTCCACATTGATGGCGCGTTCGGCCTATGGGCGGCCGCGTCGCGCCAGTACCGCACGCTGGTCACTGGCGCAGAACGGGCCGATTCCTGGGCTACCGATGCCCACAAGACCCTTAATGTGCCTTATGACAACGGGATCGCGATCGTAGCCAACGCCGAGGCGATGTACGCCGCAATGGGTGCCCACGCCGCGTACATGATCCAAGACGAGCGACCGGACCCATTTTCGACGGTCCCCGAGTTCTCTCGACGCGCCCGCGGCTTCACCGTCTGGGCCGCGCTGCGGGCGCTGGGTCGCCGCGGCGTGGCCGAGATGGTTGAGCGGTTCTGCGCGCATGCTCGTCGCTTCGCGGCGGGATTATCCGAGATGGATGGCGTACGCGTCGTGAACGATGTGGTGTACACCCAGGTCTGCGTGTCATTCGGTTCGGACGAGGTGACGCGTGAGGTGGCCGCGCGACTGCTGAAGGACGGCACCGGGTGGATGACCCCGTCGACCTGGCATGGACAAGCTGTACTCCGGATCTCGGTTTCGAACTGGCGAACCACAGAGGAAGACGTGGACCGGACCCTTGCCGCCGTACGCCGGGTGCTCGCCGAGGTTCGTGCCGGCTGACGTCAGTGCAGGCTAGCTTTTAGCCCGACGACCAAGAGTCCGAGCCCCGCGCCGATCGCTGCGCTTATCAGGCTGCCTCCGAGGCCGAGGCCGCCGCGACGGCCCGCCAGGAAGCTGTAGACGGTCAACAACACGGTGCTGGCGATCACGGCAATCCAGGCACCGGTACGGATCTGGACCCCAACGAGCTGGGTGACCAGCAAGATGGCGGCGGGCACAAGGGCCGCCGCGAGGATGGGCCACGTCTCTGCGAGCGCCTCTTTCAGTGCGTCCATGGGATGGGTGCGGTGTTTGACGGCCTCACCGAGGGTCCGAGCGTGGAGGTGCGCCAACCAGTAGATGAACGCGGTGCCCAGAATGGCGAGAACGATCCGCGTCTCTTCCAGATGCCCAGCTGCCGCAGCGATGACTGCAGCGGACACCACGGTGCCCGTGATCACACCCTCGCCGTTGATCATCCCAAGTGGGTCGCGTTCACGTGCCACCTTGGGCGCCGCGGGGCGGCCTTCATTGGTGGTCATTTGGCGGCAAGTCAATCCAAGCCTCTGGGCCCGCGTCAAGCACCTACGAGGAGCGAGAAGTCTGGGCCACTGCCGCTCGCGTCACGGGATGGCGAGCAGAGCTCGTTGCCGGGCCAGCACCAATCGGCGCCCCGTTAGCCGTAGCACGCTGTCCCGTACTGCCGGCGTCAGGCCTCCAGCGCTGTCGCGGCGATGGTTTTGCGCGCGAACCCAGGCAATCCGCGGAGCCCGCCGTTGCTCGTACGCGGGAAGCGCCTCTCTGACCGGAAGACTGCTAAGCGTCTCGGTGAGCACCAGTACGTCCTCCAGAGCAAGTGCAACACCCTGGGCCATCGACTGCGACATCGCATGCGCGGCGTCGCCGATCAACACGGTCCGACCGAGGAACGCGTACGGCTGATCAACTTCGGTGATCGGGGTGCCGTATGCCGGGCAGGCCTGATCCAGCAGGTCGCTGATCGGCTCTCCGAAGCCGTCGAAGTAGTCGCGCCAGTCGGCCGGCGGTCGGCCGTTCCCGCTCGCGATTTCGGCATAGCAGTAGACGGCTCCTTCGCCGAGCGGAATGGTGAGCAGGCTGCGACCTGAGGCCAGTCGAGCGTGCCACGTGTCGCCCTCGCCATCCCAGCCTTCGGCGATGAAACGCCAGCACCAGCGGCCAGTCGGCCTCGAATCGCCACCACCAATGCCGGCGGTGCGCACCACGGAGTCAACGCCGTCGGCGCCGACCAACACGTCGTAAGGCTGAACCGACCCGTCGCTGAGCTTGATTTCGCCATCGCGGAGACGGGCGGCGATCGTGGTTCCGAGGCGGATGGAAAGGTCCGAGGTTGCCGCACGCAGCACCTCGTGCAGGCTGCTGTGACGGATTGCCGCGCAGCTGGCGTCCTCGCCCCAAATGCTCGCCACCGGAAGATCGACCAGGGTCCGCCCGGTAGCTCCGGTGACCCGTTGGCGGCTAATCGGGTGAGCAACCGCGGCGACCGCCTCTCCGAGACCAAGTTGATCTAGGGCTCGTATGGCGTTGGCCGGGAGATAGTGTGCGATGTCCGCCGTCGTCGGCCAATCCTGGCTGCGCTCAATGACCGCCGGCTCGTGACCGGCGTCCTTGAGGGCTCGGGCCAGGCTCAGTCCGGCGATGCCAGCACCGGCGATGAGTACGCGTCGTCCGGTTTCTGGCCTGGAAGCTGGGTTGATGATCATGATGTCCTCCGATGGATCTCTGCCTTGATCAATTTCTACGCGCCCGGGCATGCAAGATCATCGGCAAGCACTACCGAAATCGAGGCGATGGACTACCCAGATCGAGGCACTGCGGCTGGGCCCATATGGGTAATTCGCCGACTGTTCGTTAGCCGCGTGGTACTGAAATCCCCAGCGCTTCAGCCTGCGCAGCAGCCTGGCGGCGAGATGTCACACCCAGCTTGGCCAAAATCTCGGCGACGTGACGGTCGACCGTGCGTACCGAGAGCACGAGCTCCGTCGCGATCTCTCCATTGGTCAAGCCGCCAGCGAGGAGGCGCAGCACCTCGAGTTGCCGATCGGTGAGGCCGGCGGGATTCTCCCGGGTGCCGGCCATCGGCCCGCGTGGCACGTTCGGCACTCTGAGCTGGCGAAGCGCTGCCCTGACCTGTCGTGCCAGAGGGGTCGCCCCCAGCGAATCCAAGATCGACAACGCTTGGAGTAGCGCGGCTGGATCCTGACTGTCGGCCAGCGCCCCGGCCTGGTGGTACGGACAACCCCGCTCCTCCCAAGCGCTGGCCGCGGCTTGCCAGTCACCTCGGGCCTGCAAGGCGAAAGGATGATCAACATCGGGTGGATCGATGGCGTGCCCGGCCTGCCGCAATCGGTAGGCCAATTCCGCCAGCAGGTTCAGATCACCCAGCCCTAAGGCTTCGGCAAACACCGGCTGGGCGATCTCGATGACCGTTGCCGAGTCACCCCGCAAGGCGGCTTGTTCGCACCGCGCGGCGGCCACCGGGCCGATCCGCTGCAGCTCATCGATCTGCTCGGCCAGCCGCCGCGCTTCCTCGAGGAGCTCGGTGGCACCTGTCTCGCCACGCCGGATTCGCACCGTCGCCAGGACTGTCAATGCGGCGCAGCGAGAGGCCGGCTGTGACTTCGACGGCGGCTCCGCGGCCGCGACTGCGGCCTCCCAATGACTGCGGGCAAGCTCAAGCCGCCCCCGGCATGCCTGTAAATAGGCGTGAAAGCCGATGAATTCGGCTTGTTCGGCCAACGCCAACGCCGCGATCATGAACGGCTCGGCCTCATCGAGACGAAACTCGTCAAGCAGACTCCAGACCAGTCCTACGTACGCCCGACATGCGTCCTCAACATCATCAATGGATAGCGCAACGCGCACGGCTTCCCGCAGATCCTCGTGGCCGCCGCGGTCCCCGCTCTGCCACCTGGAGAGACCGAGATTCGTCAGCGCGTGGGACAGCACGGGAGTGGCACCCGCAGCCGTTGCCAGCGCGATGGCCCGGCGAGCCAGGGCTGCACCCTCCTCTGTGCGGTGCGCCAGCATCGCCAGCTGCGATTGGTTGCTCAGCGCGAACGCGAACAGGCCTTCATCTCCGACCTCTCCGAGAATGGCGGTGGCTTCTTCAGCTGCCTTGTCTGCGCTCGCTCGCTTCCCGTCGAACCACATGATCCTGGACAACCAGCGCAGGCTGAGCCCGAGCGCGCGGCGGTCCTGCAGCTGCCGGCGTAAAGCGACGGCACGCCGTTGAGCAGTGACGGCGTCAGCGGCAGCCCCGATGGTGTATCGCTCGACGGCACACTCCTCGAACAGGTCGGCCAGCTCCGCTGGTGTGAAGCGGTCCTCATGCGCCAACGCGAGTGCGTAGTGGGCGGCGGCTTCTCGATGGGCACCAGATGTGGCGGCGTCCCGGGCCGCCACTGGCGCATACCGTACGAGGGCGTCGACGTCGCCCGCCTCGGAGGCGTGATGGACCAGCCGGCCCGCGTCGGAGATGCCGAGGTCTTCCAGCGCGGCCAGCACGCGGGCGTTGAGCTCTAGGCGCCGCGCCACTGGCAGGGCATCCACGATGGCCCGGCGGGTGAGCTCGTGACGAAACAAAACCTGCTCGGGGTGGACAGAGAGCAGCCCTCGCTCTTCGGCAGCCCTGATTGCGGAGCGGTCGCTCGCGAGAGCGTCGACAAGCTGACGGTCGAGGGCAGACGGCACTACGGCGAGCAGTTCGACAGTCTCCTGATGTGCGGGGGCAAGGCGACGAAGTCGGCCCAGTACGGCATCGACGACCGTCGGCGGCACGCTGGAGTCCACGGCCGAGGCGACCAGCTCGCTGACGAAGTATGGGTTTCCGTCGCTGAGGGCGTAGATCTCGTCAGCGTCCAGCGAGCTGCCGGCGACAAGTGTGCGTACGGCCGGCTCAGTGAGTCGTTGCGGGCTGAGGTGACGCACCTGCTCGGCGTGCGAGGCGTCACCGAGCAGCTGGGTCAGGGCGTGATCTCGGGTGATCTCATCGTCGCGGTAGGTGAGTAGCAAGACGACTGGCAGCTGAGCGATCCGGCGTACCAGGAAGCGCAGGGTGTCGACCGTAGCCTCGTCGGCCCAGTGGACATCCTCGATCACCAGCGTGCTTGGCGGCGGCCCCTGCAACTCCTCAAGCAGGGCGTCCATGACCTGATCGCGCTCGCCTGATTGCAGCGCCTGGGCCAGACGCGGCCCAACTGCGGCCGTCAGGTCGCGAAACGGGCCAAGTGTCCGAGGTGTACTGAGCGCATCACAGGAGCCGACCAGCATCCGCGTCCCGTCGGGCAGCTGCGATCGAATTGCTGACACCAGGCTGCTCTTGCCGATGCCGGCCTCGCCATGCAGCAGCACAACCGACCCGGTCCCGGCCGCAGCTTCACGAGCCGCATCCATGAGGGTGGCCAGCTCTTGATCACGCTCCAGCAGGCGTCGCGCCACCCTCTGATGCTATGGCTATCGGGAGGAGGTGCCTGCCAGCGGCAGGGCGTCCAGGCCGACCGTACGCGCAATGAGCTGCGGGCGGCGAGTGAAATCGCCGCGTGGCGTACGAGCGCCGATCGGTTCCGCCGGCTCACGCCGGCTCACGCCTCAGGAACTCCAGGTCGTCCGCCTGGCGGCCACCGGCGCCACCAACCGTGAGATCGCGGGGCAACTCTTCCTCAGTCCTCGCACGGTCGGGTATCACCTTGAGCCGGCGGGACGTTTTAGGCATGAGCGCGTCCCGAGCCCATCACAATGGCGGATTGTGCCGCATACTCGCGGCGTGATCCGCCCTGATATTGAGGTATCGGCGGCGGCGGACGCTCCTCACGTCGCAGGCCAGTCGCGATTTGTGGGATTTCGGGTGGGCGCAACTCCTGAAGCAAGGGAGCAAACTACCGTGGGGCGGGTGTCCAAAAGGAAGCACCGCTCATCGAAGCACTCGTCCCGACGCTCGAGTCATCCAGTCCGCCGCTCCCCGCGACAGCATGCTGCGGACGAGTGGGATCTGCTCGACGAGGTCGACGTTGCCCTGGCGGCAAACCACCCGTTGGCAATGCTGCAGACGGCCAGCGCCGTGCTCAACGTCGTGGATCCGCGCCACGATGATCCGTTTGATCGCTCGTCGCAGCGCGAAGAAGTGCCACTGCCCGACCTGCTGACCGCGCTCCTCGCTGGCGGCGCCCCGGCCGCAGCTGCACTGGCCTGGACCATGGCCCATCTGAGCGGAGACGAGGTGCTGCGGGCCCGCGTCGTACGTGATCTTGGGCCTCGAAGCTTCCTACTGCCATCCTGGATGCATCAGCTGAACACGGTCGAGATTGTCGCCGCGGAGCAGGTGGCAGACACAGTCCGTGACGGATACGACATTGTCATTCATGCGCGGCTGGCCGGCCACGACCTGACGATTGTGACGTTCATCGACTTCAATCTCGGCATGCTCGTCAAGGACAACTTCGTGTCCGACAAGCCGCTCGAAAGCTTCAATGAGGTTTGGCGTGAGCACGCCGATACCCGGCACACCGCTCTCGAAGCGCTGTCACCCGCCGATGCACGCGCCAGGATCAGCGACGCGATCGAGGTCGGGGCTAGGACCTGGCCCCCAGTGGAGGCCGAGGACTGGCCGGCCAGCCGGCCATTGCTGGAGTGGATCCTGCGACAGATACCGGAGGGCGGGACAGGTTTCATACGCCCCGAGTGGTCTGACGCGGATCGCGAGGCGCTGGCGGAGCGCTTCCTGGCCAGCTCGTACGGGGCGGCTCTGGACCAGCAGGACGACCGGTCGATCGCGGGCAACCTCATCTGGTATCGCGCCGACTACGGGTATGGAGATCCGCTCCGCTGGAGTCCCACTGCGATTGAGATCTTGATGCTCGACTGGTATCCCCGCAAGATCGTCGCGGACCAACGGTATCTGCGGCGTATGCCGATCGTGCTGCGCGACTTCGTGCGGTTCGTGCATGGCGAGGTCGGCGTGGCCGAGGAGCTGACAACCGAGGCTCTGGACGCGATCGACTTGTATGAGTACGAGTATCGGGAAACGATTAGCAAGCCGCGGCGTCAGGGTCCAGAAGCAATCTTGGAGGCGGTGGGCGCCCTCGATCCGCTGGATGGTGGGCTGCGCTAATGTTCCCGATGCATCATCCGGCAGTCGGCTTCGCGGCGGTGCTCTTGGTGATCGTGTACTCGGGCAGGTCGATGGCATCAGCCTTGCTGAAGACGTGCTCCATCATGGGTCGCATCGGCCAGCGCTGCGACCAGCGCATCGAGGCCCAGCCGAGGACGATGCGGAGCCTGCCCATCGGGGCGTACCCGTCCACGCCGCCCGGAGGCAGCTCCTGGCTCTGCTCGACGTACGGCCGCATCCGGATCTCGTAGCGGTCGAAGGCGCCTTGCATAGCCTGCAACTCGGTCGCAGCCGTTGGGTCCGCCGAGGCGGCGGCGAGCTCGCCGGCCAAGATGTATGCGCCCACCAGGGCGAGGCTGGTGCCGAGGCCAGTAAGCGGACTGGGGCAGTAGCCGGCATCACCCAGCAGCACCACCCGGCCTCGTGACCATCGGTCCAGCCGGACTTGTCCCATCGAGTCGAGGTAGAAGTCGGGCGCGGTTCGGGCAGCTCGCAGCAATCGCGGCGCCTCCCAACCGACATTGGCGAAGTGGCGTTCAAGCAGCTCGAGTTGGGAACCGATGTCTCCTCGATCGAACGCCTCGGTCGATCGCACGCTGAGTGCGGCCTTCTGCTCGCCGGGGAGCCTGCCGGGCCGGATGGAGACCACGCGACCTGCGGGCGCGTTGTGCATGAGGTACCAGTCAGCCAGGTCGACGTCGGCGGGAATCGTGAACCAGGCATTGATCAGACCTAGCGGATGGAGGGCGGTTTGCTGTTGTCCGAAGCCCAGCCGGCGCACCGCGGACTGCAGTCCATCGGCCCCGACCACCACATCGAAGCGGCGGGCATCAGCCTTCTCGAAACTGACCAGCACGCCGTCTGTGTCCTGTTTCAGATCCGTGATCGTGTCGTCGAACAGATAGCTCACGCCCGGACGGCTCACGTCATAGAGGATTGCTCCAAGATCGCCGCGGAGAATTTCGTCGGCCGACACAATGCCTCGTCCACCGAAAGCGTCGACCGGCATTTCGGCGCGGTGCCGTCCAAATGCGTCGACCCAGGCAATGCCTCGCTGGGTCACGGTCCTGGCGCGGATCTGGCCCAGCAAGCCCATCCGCTCCACCACAGTGCGCCCAGCACCGCGAAGATCAACAGTCTGCCCGCCCGGGCGTGGAGCCGGCGCACGCTCGACGACGGTAACCGAGAAGCCAGCTTCGCGTAACCAGTACGCAGCAGTCGCACCTGCTATGCCGGCGCCCGAGACAAGGATTTCATGAGTAGTCACAGAACTATAGTACGTCGTACGCAATGCTCTAAACCAGCGGGAGTTGGACCAAATCTGAAGAATGCACTAGTGCGCTGCCCGTCGATGGCCCCATTCCGGCTCGCCCCAGCGAGTAACCTAAGTCGAAACTAGTGCACTAGTGCAGGAGAGCAGATGAATGATCTGGCTGGCCCAGTGTCTACCCGAATCGCCGCTGAGATAGGCGGCCAGATCCGGTCCGGTGAGCTGGTGGCCGGCGAACGGGTTCCCTCGACCAGGGAGATCACCCGGCGCTGGGGTGTTGCCATGGCGACAGCCTCCAAGGTGCTAGCGACGCTGAAGGAAGAAGGACTTGTCCATGCGCGGCCGGGCGTTGGCACGGTGGTCGCTGGAACCAGCTCATCGCGGCCGAGAGGCCCCGCCCGGGCTCGCGACGCCGAAGCAACGTTGACCAGAGAAAGCATTGTGGCAGTCGCGATCGCGGTCGCCGACAAGGAGGGTCTGGGCGCGCTGTCGATGCGCCGGGTGGCGGTGGAGCTTGACGTTGCGACCATGTCGCTCTACCGCCACGTCCGGGACAAGGACGACCTGCTCACTGCCATGGTGGACGCGGCATTCGGCGAGTGGCAGGCGCCGTCGCCGAGATCTGGTGCGGGTTGGCAGGAGCTTCTCACCGAGGCCGCTCGCGAGCTATGGCAGATCTTCCGCCGGCATCTTTGGCTCGCACCGGCGTACTCGCTAACCCGGCCGTTGGTCGTGCCCAGCGGCCTGGCGTACACCGAGCGTGTGCTTGCAGCGTTGCTTGATCGCGGGCTCCAGCCGACGACAGCGTTTTCCATGCACTTGATCTTGTTCAACTTCGTCCGGGGGTTTGCGACGAGCTTGGAGATGGAGGCTACGGCGGAGGCCGACACGGGAGTGACCGCGGACGAGTGGATGGATGTTCAGAAGCCGGCGCTGGAGGCAGTGCTGGCCGATCGGGAGTTGCCGGCGTTTCGCTCCGTTTTGGATTCGTTTGAGCTGCACGGCTTCAACTTGGATCTCGATGAGTTGTTCGAGGCCGGGCTCCTTTATCTGCTCAATGGGTTCGAGCGGGCCAACTGAGGCGCCTGACTCGAGGAGTCGCCCAAGGGTTGCGGCTCTCACCAGCATGCATGCAATGAATGCACGTGGACTAGTCTTGTCACCCAGAGGTGATTCGCTATGAGCATGCTCACGGTTCGCGATCTCGATCCCGAAGTAAAAGAAAAACTGCGTCGACGGGCGGCTCGCCATGGTCGCTCAATGGAGGCCGAGGCGCGACTGATTCTTGCGGCGGCGGTAGAGGCGGTGGACGAACCGGTGGACCTCGTGGCAAGCATTCGTCAGCATTTTGCGGGCACTGGGCTTCAACTCGAGCTGCCCGACCGCAAGAGCGCGATGCAGCGGCCCATCACGTTTGGCTCATGATCGTTCTCGACACAAATATCGTGGCGGCCCTGATGGCCAATGGAGCGGACATCGACCCCTGGCTTGCAACCGTCCCGCGGCACGAGCTCTATACGACGGTCATGACTCGAGCAGAGATTCGCTACGGCCTCTCGCGACTCCAGGCAGGTAGACGCCGCAGCCGCCTCACTGACGAAGCTGATGCTTTGTTCAGCGAGACCGAGGAGCGCCTCCTGACTTTCGACGCCAAGGCAGCTGATCGCTATGGCGAACTTGTCGCCGCGCGCGAGCTTGCAGGCCGACCAATCTCAGTGGCCGACGCGATCATCGCCAGCATTGCGTGGGTTCATCGCGCGACTCTCGCAACGAGGAACAGCCGTGACTTCGATGATTGTGGACTGCAAGTCGTGAATCCCTACGGCTTCTGACGGGTCCCGCACCTTGTCTATCGCTCCACGAAGCGGTGCCCAAACTCGATCAACTCACTCTCGTCAGTAGGGGTGGACGCAGCAGGTAGGTGTCCATCACCCAGCCGCGAGCCTCGCGTACGGCGGCGCGCTTGGCTCGGATCTCGTCGATGACCTCGCTCAACCGCCCGGAGACGAGCGCTTCATCGGGGAGCCCCAGTTGGGCACCCCAGAAGATCATGAGATCACCGAACCGAGCAACCAGGCCGCCGCACGCCAGCTCACCATCGAGCATGACGACCACGTCGCCGAGGGCGGGGGTGTACTCATCGAGTAGCCGCCGCCCAGTCGTCACATGGATGGGTTGGCCGACGCTATTCAGGATGATCTTGTGCCGCGCGGCGAGCAGTTGGATGCTGCTGATGCCGGGGATGACCGTCAGGTCAAGATCAACTCCAAGATCAGCGATCGACCCGACGATGCGGATTGTGGAGTCGTAGAAGGCCGGATCGCCCCACACCAGGAAACCGATCGTGCCTCCATCGCCCACCTCGGCGCTGATGATCTCGGCATACCGCTGAGCTCTGGCATCATGCCAGGCCGCCACACCAGCCCGATAGTCCGCGGCATCGCGCTCCCGATCGGGTCCGCGCTCCGGGTCTGGCACCTCGACGAAACGATAGTGATCATGAGTGATCACCGTCCGGCAAAGCTCTTCGCGTAGCTCGACCAGATCGTGCTTCGCTGCTCCCTTGTCGGCCACCAGAAACACGTTTACCCGGTTCAGAGCCGCCACGGCTTCGCGGGTCAGATGATCGGGGTTTCCGCTTCCAATGCCGATGACCAGGGCCTGATTCGTCACAGCCGTCCAGCCGCGCGGGTGCCTGTCAGCAGTACACCAAGATCGACATGCTGGTCTACTGCGTCCGCCAGTGTATTGATCATGGTTTCTCGTCGCACCCGATACGTCGGTGCGTCAGGATCGGGACGCCACGGCGATCCAGCGGCTGCGGCGATCTCAGCCAGCCAGGCCCGCCGAAATCCGTCGTTCTCCCACGCCCCGTGCCACATGGTTCCCCATACCTGATCTCGGCGCCAGCCGTCGAGGAATGGTTCAGCGTCGCCCTCGAGCTCGGCAATCCCGTGGTGGATCTCATACGCCTCGACCTGTTGCCCATGCCACCTGCCGGTCGGTCGCCGGAGCACCTTCTCGGCAGCGAACCTGATCTTGATAGGCAGCACGCCGAGCCCTGCGACTCTCCCATAAGCGGACTCGATCGAGTCATCGATCACTCGCGCCAGCATCTGGTATCCGCCGCAGATCCCCAGTACCGGCGCGCCACGTCGTACGCGATCTTCGATCACCTCCGCAAGCCCGGTCCGGCGCAACCAGTCCAGATCGCTGATGGTGGACCGAGTGCCCGGCAGTACTACAAGATCAGCATCAGCAACTGAATGCACATCCGTTGTGACGAGTACGTCTACGCCCGACTCAGCCGCCAGAGCCTCCACATCGGTACCGTTCGACAGCCGCGGCAGTCTCACCACCGCCACTCGGAGTGCCCCCGCCACTTCACCCTGACGCCGCCAGGCCGCCACCGCGAGGGTGTCTTCCGCATCCAACCAGACATCGGGAAGCCACGGCAGCACTCCCGCGAACGGCACGCCGGTCCGGCGGGCGAGCTCGTCCAGCCCTGGCTGGAGTACCTGGACATCTCCCCGGAACTTATTGATCAAGAAGGCGGTGATCAACTGCCGGTCCTCGTCATCGAGCAGCGCCACCGTTCCATAGAGCGAAGCAAAGACTCCCCCGCGATCAATGTCCCCGATCACGACGACCGGCAGCCTCTTGGCCCGCGCCAGCCCAAGGTTGACGTAGTCACCCGCCCGCAAGTTGATCTCCGCAGGGGATCCGGCGCCCTCGCAGATGATCAACTCGAAGCGACTCGCGAGTTCGTCGTACGCCGCGAACGCTGCGGCCGCCAGATGGCCGCGCCCGCTCACGTACTCGCCCGATTCCAACGTGCCGCTGGGTCGGCCCCGGAGCACGATGTGCGCCCGGCGATCGGAGCCAGGTTTCAGGAGCACGGGGTTCATAGCCGATTCAGGGGCGAGGTTAGCGGCTTGCGCCTGCAGGTATTGCGCACGACCGATCTCGGCGCCGTCGCCGCAGACGCAGGAGTTGTTCGACATGTTCTGGGCCTTGAAGGGAGCGACCGCGATGCCCCGGCGCGCGAGAGCCCGGCACAACCCGGTGACTACCAGCGACTTTCCCGCGTCGGAGGAGGTGCCCGCTATCAGGACGCCGCTCGACTCACCGGTGTCGCTGCCCACCGGCGCAGTGTACGGCGTGTCCACATGACGACCGGCGCTTGCTAGAACCGGTCCGACTATGTTTGGCTTGCTCGGGTCGTTATCTAGTCGTTATTTAAGCGTGACCAGTTCGGGGGCTGTCGTGCGCGATGAAGGCAACGTGACCAGCACAGGACTACGAATCGCCTCTGCGAGTGCTGCGGTGATCGTCAGT
The DNA here is from genome assembly GCA_035535875.1 of Propionibacteriaceae bacterium. Classification (GTDB taxonomy): domain Bacteria; phylum Actinomycetota; class Actinomycetes; order Propionibacteriales; family Propionibacteriaceae; genus Microlunatus. The sequence goes on along the minus strand of DATLPF010000053.1, from coordinate 47,003 downwards.
GCGGCGGTTGCTGGAGCTGCCCTATTCGGCGGCTCGGTAATCGGCGACCCCGGTGCGCCCGCGGACCAGGATCAGCGACTCGTGGCCGCTCCGGCCACTCCGTCGGCGTTTTCCACGGTCACATCGAGCGGCAGCAGCCGTGCGCCTAGAGCCCGCGCGCACTCTCGGCCAAAGTGCCAGCGAGACGAGAAGCCTGCCGTATGTCATGAGCTGAAGCAGCGTCGGACTGCAACGCCAGTTGGACGGTCGACCAAGAGTCCCGGCACCATATCGACGGCCGCTAAGCGGCGGGCAGCGACCGCCACTCCGACCCATCACGCCAAGCCGACTCCTAAGAAGAAGTCGACTCCCACCAGGAAGCCGACCCAGGCCGCAACGTCGGCGCCTGCCAAGACGGCGTCCAGCAGCGCTTCCGGCTACGCGACGCGCTCCGACTGGGCGAAGGCAGTGCTCGCGGAACTCAATGCCGAGCGTGCGAACCATGGACTGTCAGCCTTGAAGCTCAACAGCAAGCTCGTCTCGTCCGCGCACACCCACAACCTGGCTATGGCCAAAGCCAACAAACTGAGCCACCAGCTGAGCGGCGAGGCGGCCCTCGGTTCGCGGGTCTCGGCTGCCGGATACCGCTGGAGCGCTGTCGGGGAGAACATCGCCTACAACAGCAGCCGTTCGCAAGGCGGCGTTCTCGCCGTGCAGAAGGCGATGTACAACGAGAAACCGCCCAACGACGGCCACCGCCGCAACATCTTGAGCAAGACCTACGTTGATGTCGGAATCGACGTGATCAACGACTCGGTACACGGCAAGGTCTGGTTGGTCACCGACTTCGGCAGATCCTGACTGAGCTCAGTCTTGCGGCCTAGCAGGCCGCTGCACGAGGGCGATCCCGGCCAAGATCAACGCGCCGCCCAGCAGCTGCATGAGTCCAGGACGCTGGCCGAGCAGCACGAAGGCAAAAATCACCGCGAAGATGACCTCGGTCAAGGAGACGAACGATGCCAGTGAACTGCCGAGGCGACGTACCCCAACGATGCCAGCCGGATAGGCCAGCACGGCGCTGATCAAGATCAACACCATGACCGGGAGCCACCAGCCGACAGACTGGTCGGCCAAGATCGTGACCCCGCCAGACGCGGTGAGCGGCAGGATGCCGGCTGCTGCGGCAGCCAGCAGGACGCCCGCTCCGATCCCGGTACCGGCCGTCGTCAGCAGCAGCGGGTGGATCGGTGCATCGCTTCCGTTGTCTTCACTGAGAAGGAAGTAGGCGCAGAGGCACAGAGCCGCACCTAGAGCCCAGGCGACGCCGATCGGGCTGAGCGTCAGTCCCTCGCGAAGGTCGAGGACGAAGGCCAGGCCGACGATTGACAGACCAGCTCCCACAAGCACTGACCAGGTGGGCCGGCGGTGGGTCCGTGCCCAGTGCCAGCCGATCAACATGACCGGCGCCAGGTATTCCAGCAGTAGAGCGACGCCGACGGAGAGGTACTGCACGGCGCTGAAGTAGCAGAGCTGCGCCAACGCGATTGCGACCACCCCGTACGCCAGCATCCGCAGCGACTGCCCACGGGTTGGCAGTCCAATCCGGCGGAGTAGGGCCAGGCATGGTATGAGAAGGATGAGGAATGCGCCTCCAACACGAGTCGCGACGACCGCCGCGGGCGACCAGCCCAGATCCAGCAACGAGCGGGCGAGCGAGCCAGAGAGTCCAAAGAATGACGCCGAGACGAGCGCAAGGGTCAGTCCCGCGCCATAGCTCCGGTCGGCGACCGTTCGGGCTTCTTCCCGAGCAACGGTCGTCATCTCCCTCTCCTCCTCAGCTTGCCCGCCATATCCCTGTCATGACCAAAATCGAGTACACTAATGACACTAGAGCACATCATGTCAGGAGTCAAGATGCTTTTTAGTCATGACAGCGAGCGCGCTCTTGCTGAGGCCGCGGCCCTGGTGAACACTGTGGGGCTCGAGGGTGACACGCTGGTCACCTTGGCTGATTTCGACGACTTCCTGGCCCGCAGTCCCTACTCGGGTGTCGTTCGCCGGAACTATGAGGAGCTCGAATCAGTACGTGTCCTGCGTCCCCGACTCCGCAGATTCTGGACAATCAAAGATCGCGACGAGGCAGCCGCTCTGGTCAACCAGATCCTCGAGGAGGCCGAGGCCCGGCCTTACCTGGCCCGCCACGACGAGTGGGACTGGCACCTGCACGTCACCCGCCCAGACGCGCCGCTTGCCGACCGGATCGCGGCCGAGGCTGCGATGGCCTTCCTGGATCTGATCAGAGCCGACGAGCTCGGCCGGCTGCGGATCTGTGCCGCCGAGGACTGTGAAGATGTGCTGGTCGATCTCTCCAAGAACTCCTCGAAGCGCTACTGCGATACCGGCAACTGCGGCAACCGGACCAACGTTGCCGCATACCGCGCGCGCAAGCGCCTGCAGAACGCATGAAACCGTCGCACCGGGCCGCCGTTCCGCCGTTCGCGGTCATGAGCATCCTCAACCGCGTGGCACAATTGCGTGCCCAGGGTCGGGAGGTCATCTCACTCTGTGCTGGCGAGCCGTCTCAAGGGGCCCCGGCAGACGTCCGGCGTCGGGCCGCCGAGCTGATGGTCGACCGTACGCCGCTGGGCTACACCGAAACCTTTGGCATCAAGCCGCTGCGACGCGAGATCGCGGCACACTACCGGCGCTGGTACTCGCTAAACGTCGATGAAGATCAAATCGCGTTGACCACGGGTTCATCGGGCGCCTTCCTACTTAGCTTCCTGGCCGCTTTTGATCATGGTGACCGGGTGGCATTGACCCGGCCGGGCTATCCGGCGTACCGGAACATTCTGGCCTCGCTGGGATGTCAGGTAGTCGAGCTGGCCTGCGGTCCAGCGGAACGCTTCCAGCCGACGGTGGAGATGCTGGAGCAGGCACACGCGGCCGCGCCTCTGGCCGGCTTGGTGATCGGCTCTCCGGCCAATCCCACGGGGACTATGGTCACTCCTGATCATCTCGCGGAACTCGCAGCCTGGTGTCGTGATCATGAAGTTCGGCTGGTGAGCGACGAGATCTACCACGGAATCACCGACCATACGGTCGCAACCAGCTGCGCCTGGGAGCATGATCGTGAAGCCATCGTGATCTCCTCTTTCTCCAAGTACTGGGGAATGACAGGCTGGCGGCTCGGATGGAGCCTGGTGCCGGCCGATCTGGTGGCGTCCTTCGACGCACTGGCCGGGAACTTCGCTCTGTGCCCGCCAGTACCAGCCCAGCATGCGGCGATCGCTGCCTTCACTGAGGAGTCCTACCGGGAAGCTGATGCCGCGGTCTCAGCCTTTGCTGATGCCCGAACGATTGTGCTTCAGGCTGTTGATGATCTTGGCTGGACTGGCGTCGCACCTGCCGATGGCGCCTTCTATGTGTATGCGGGCATCGGTGGCCAGCTCGGCCCGCATCCCGACGCTGAGTCGTGGTGCGAGGCGCTGCTGGAGGAACACGGTGTGGCGCTCACTCCGGGTACCGACTTCGACCAACGAGACGGTGGTACCGCCGTCCGCGTCTCTCTTGCCGCCGGCCCCGAGGCGGTCGCAGCGGCCCTGATCCGCATTCTGCGCTTCCAGCAATCCCTCAAAAGCTCACGCTAGCCGCGCTTCCACTCGGCGTGTCGGGCCGATAGCGAGCGGCTGGCGTGAGGTTTCCAGGGAATCGTCAGGCGACCCGGCGATCAAAGGTAGGACATACAAGTTGTTTTCCCGCCTCGGAAAGCGAGGCGGTACGTTGGGGTGCGGCTGGCCCGGTGCACCCACAAGGAGCCGCCGTGCCAGTCCTAGTCCGCTCGCTGGACATGGCGAGCCGGAGCGAAACCAACGCCCCGGAGGGTGGTGGTACCACCCAGCGCGGCGATCCCGCACCGGGACCGATGAGATGCGGAACCACCGCATCCGGTGACGAGAGGATGCACCAATGAGCGACGCCAGCGGTGCGAGCGGAGAGGTCGAGCTGGTCCAGCTGCTTACACCGGAGGGTGAGCGACTAGAACATCCCGAGTACTCCTTCAGCGGCGACGACGATCAGATCAAGAGCTTCTACCACGACATGGTGCTGACCCGCCGGGTCGATTCCGAGGCGACCGCCCTGCAGCGCCAGGGCGAACTCGGACTGTGGGCTTCGTGTCTAGGCCAAGAGGCGGCCCAGGTCGGCTCGGGCCGCGCGCTCGGCAAGCATGACTTTGTTTTTCCCACCTATCGAGAGCACGGCGTGGCGTGGTGCCTGGGTGTCGACCCACTGCACCTGCTGGCCCTGTTCCGCGGAGTTGATCTTGGTGGCTGGGACTCTCAGAAGAGCCGCTTCCACCTCTACACGGTCGTCATTGGGGCGCAGACCTTGCATGCCACCGGCTATGCGATGGCGGTAGAACGCGATGGCCTGGTCGGCACCGGCGATCCCGACCGCGACATGGCAGTGGTGGGTTACTTCGGTGACGGCGCAACCAGCCAGGGCGATGTCAACGAGGCTTTCATCTTCGCCAGTTCCTACAACGCGCCCATCGTCTTCTTCTGCCAGAACAATCAGTGGGCGATCTCCGAGCCGATCGAGCGGCAGTCTCGAATTCCCTTGTATCGCAGGGCTTCTGGCTTCGGTTTCCCCGGCGTGCGCGTCGACGGCAACGACGTGCTCGCGGTATACGCGGCCACTACGGCGGCCCTCGATCGCGCGCGCACGGGCAGCGGCCCATCCTTGATCGAGGCCTACACCTATCGCATGGGCGCCCACACCACCTCCGACGATCCGACGAAGTACCGGCTCGCTGACGAGCTTGAGCATTGGCGGTTGAAGGATCCGATCGAGCGGGTCAAGGCGTATCTGACGCGCAGCGGCAGCGGCGATGAGGCCTTCTTCGCCGAGGTGGAGGCCGAAGCTTCCGACTACGCTGCCGACCTTCGAGCCCGCTGCCTCGCTCTGCCTGACCCCCAGATCCTCGACTGCTTTGACTATGTGTACGCCGAGCAGACCCCATATCTGGTCGAGCAGAAGGCCAACTTCGCCGAATACCTAGCAACCTTTGAAGGCGCTGACTCCTCCGACGAGTTGCGACAGCCGGAGCCGGCATACGGGGGAGGCGTCTGATGACCATGCTGACCATGGCTAAAGCGCTCAATGCCGGCCTTCGCAGAGCACTGGAAGCCGATCCCAAGGTGGTGGTCGCTGGTGAAGACGTCGGCAAGCTCGGTGGCGTCTTCCGGGTCACCGAGGGCCTTCAGAAGGACTTTGGTGAGCATCGGGTGATCGATTCGCCGCTTGCGGAATCCGGCATCGTCGGCACCGCCGTGGGGATGGCGTTACGCGGCTACCGTCCGGTGTGCGAGATCCAGTTCGACGGGTTTGTCTACCCAGCGTTCAACCAGATCGTCAGCCAGGCCGCGCGGCTCCATTACCGCTCACGTGGGCTGCTGCGGATGCCGATCGTGATCAGGATCCCCTACGGCGGAGGCATCGGAGCCGTCGAGCACCACAGCGAGTCCCCCGAGGCCTACTTCTGCCATACCGCGGGGCTGAAAGTGGTGACCTGCGCCAATCCGGTCGACGCGTACTGGATGATCCAGCAGGCCGTCGCCTCGGACGACCCGATCATCTTCTTAGAGCCCAAGCGGCGCTATCACGAGCGGGGCGAGGTGGACGAGTCAGCCACTCCGGCGCCCTTGCATTCCGCGCGGGTGGCGCGACCTGGAACCGACGTCACCTTGATCGCGTACGGGCCGATGGTCAAGACCTGCCTGGACGCGGCCGAAGCGGCCAGCGAGGAAGGTCATGATCTTGAAGTGATCGATCTCCGTACGCTGTCGCCGCTGGACATGGCGCTGGTGGACGAGTCGGTACAGAAGACTGGCCGGGCGATCACCGTGCACGAGGCTCAGTTGAATCTCGGGCTGGGTGCCGAGCTTGCAGCGCGGATCACCGAGCAGTGCTTCTACTCCCTGGAGGCGCCGGTGCTGCGGGTTGCTGGTTTTGACATTCCGTATCCGCCGAGCCGCGTCGAGGAGGAGTATCTTCCTGATCTTGATCGGGTCCTCGATATGGTCGATCGCTCGCTGGCCTACTGAGGGGGAGGGCTAGCATGGCACTGCACACATTCCGGCTGCCGGATCCGGGCGAGGGACTGGTCGAGGCAGACATCGTCACTTGGCGGGTTGCGGTCGGCGACCAGATCAAGATCAACGACATCCTGGTCGAGGTGGAGACAAGCAAGTCGTTGGTCGAGCTGCCGACACCGTACGCCGGCACAGTGACCGAGCTGCTGGTGAACGAGGGTGACACGGTTGATGTCGGTACGCCGATCATCTCGATCGAGGATGGCGTGGCGGAGACATCACCGGCGGAGACCAACGGCGGCGGCGAGGCTCAGGTGCCAAACCTGGTCGGTTACGGGCCGCGAACCGGGTCGGCCAAGCGTCGCCCACGGCGCGGCGCGGGGGATGGACCTGTGGAGGCGCACGACCAGGTTGCGGACACATTCTCCACCCATGCTCCGGTATCGCGACGTGCCGACGACCGCGAGCCGTTGCAGGCCGAGCAGGGTGCGCCAACCGGCGCCCCGCTGCCCGGGCCGGGTGAGACGGCGCCCGCGCCCACACCGTCTGGTGGCGCAGTACTTGCGAAGCCGCCAGTGCGCAAGCTGGCCAAGGATTTAGGCGTTGATCTTGGGAGCCTGATTGGCAGCGGGCCGGGTGGAATGATCACCCGCGATGATGTGACCGCGGCGAGCAAGCGAGTCGAGACCGTCGAGGAGATCGGCACTCCTCGGGTGGAAGCTCGAGCCCCGCGCGAGGACGTGCGGATCCCGATCAAGGGGGTGCGCAAATCGACGGCGGACGCAATGGTGCGCTCGGCGTTCACGGCGCCGCACGTCTCGGTGTTTCTGGACTGCGACGTGAGCGCGACGATGCGGCTGGTGGAGCGGCTCAAGACGCGGCGAGAGTTTGCTGATCTTCGGGTTTCCCCGCTCTTGATCGCCGCCAAGGCGGTATGCCTGGCGCTTGGGCGTACGCCAGAGCTCAATTCGTTCTGGGATGAGTCGGCTCAGCAGATCGTGCTCAAGAGTTCGATCAATCTTGGGATCGCCACCGCGACCCCGCGCGGGCTCATCGTCCCGAACATCAAGGGCGCCGAGTCACTCAGCCTGGCCGAGCTGGCGGCAGCACTGCAGGAGGTCGTGGCAACGGCGCGCGAGGGCAAGACTCAGCCGGCGGATACGGCTGGCGGCACGTTCACGATTACAAATATCGGGGTGTTTGGCGTCGACGCCGGCAGCCCGATTCTCAATCCGGGAGAGTCGGGCATTTTGTGCATTGGCCAGATCGCCCGGAGGCCCTGGGTGGTCGGTGACGGATCTGATGAGCGGATTGAACCGCGTTGGGTGACCACCCTGTCGGTCTCATTCGATCATCGGCTCGCCGATGGCGCCCAGGGTTCGACCTTCCTCGCCGATGTGGCCGCAATTCTCAGCGACCCCGCCCTCGCCCTTCTCTTCTAACGCCCTCATCCACGCTGACAACTCGGCGTAATAGGAGAGGAGGAGTCAGGTTGCGAGGAGCTCTTTGTCGGGGACTTGGCGGCCGGAGTCGACGAGCTCTTGAAGGGCGTCGCCGTCGTCCCACTGATTCACATTCATCGCAGCTGCCACGGCGCCGTCACGTAGCCAGAACGCGGTGAACTCCCGAGACGCCAAATCCCCTCGTACGACGAGCCGGTCCTTCGCCGGGTCGGCGAGCCCGCGATATTCACAGCCGAGGTCGTACTGGTCGGAGAAAAAGAACGGTCGCAACTCATACGGTGCCTCGGCGCCCAGCAGGTTGCCCGCCACATGCGAACCTTGATCCTTGGCATTGGCCCAGTGCTCCACACGGACCCGGTGCCGATACTTCGGATGGTCCTGGGCCGCGACATCGCCGGCGGCGTAGATGTCGGGATCGGAGCTCCGGAGGGTTGCGTCAACGGCGATCCCGCCGTCGGCCAGCTTGAGGCCGGCCGCGTCGGCGAGGGCGATGTTGGGTGCAGCGCCTACGCCGATCAATATCGTGTCTGCGGGGATGGAATGACCGCCCTTGATCAGAACCGACGAGGCCGTGCCCTCGCCAGCGAAACCTTTGACGCCGGTACCCAACCGGAGGTCCACGCCATGATCACGATGGAGCGCGGCGAATGTGGCGCCGATCTGCTCACCGACGACACCGAGCAAAGGCTGTGACCGCGGCTCGACAATCGTCACGTTGGCCCCATGCTGCCGTGCAGCCGCCGCGGCCTCGCAGCCGATCCAGCCGGCTCCTACGATCACTACGCTGGCACCCTCAGTGAACCGCTCTCGAAGCGCAAGCGACTCTTCAAGCGTCCGCAGCGTGAGTAGACCGTCCAATTCGGAGCCGTGTACGTCCAGCCGCCGGGGCGCCGAGCCGGTGGCAATGAGCAACTTGTCATATGGATACTCGTGACGACTCGCGACGACGACCTTGCGACTGCGGTCAATCCGGGTAGCCGTCGTCCCGAGCCGAAGGCCAATGGCCTTGTCAGCGTAGGTTGCCTCGTCGGCGACCCAGTCCGGTTCATCCCGTTCCCCTAGCAGCAGAGCCTTAGATAGGGGCGGCCGCTCGTAGGGGAGTTGGCTCTCCTCACCAATCAACGTCAGCTCGCCCTCGTATCCCTGATCTCTAAGCGCGATGGCGGCCGTGCCACCCGCCAGTGAGGCTCCGATAATGACGATGCGTGACGGCTGCGAGCTGGCGGGTTGAGTCATGCGCCAATCGTCTCTCGCCCTCCGCTCTGATGCGCTATCGACCCACCAAGATTTGTGCGGTCAGAAGGCGGCTTCGTCCAGATCCATGACGGCGAGATCAGTCGCCTCTGCGATGGCACGCTCGGCCGCCAGCTTGGGCAGCACCGTGCGCGCAAACCAGCAGCCCGAGGCGACCTTGCCCTCATAGAAGGACTTCTCGTGGGGCGAGAGCTCCTCATTGAGCCGCTCGAGTGCCACCTCAGCGCCGCGGAGCAGCAGCCACGCACAGATCACGTCGCCGAGCGCCATCAGCAGTCGCGTGGTGTTCAGGCCAACCTTGTAGACATGACGCGGATCGCTGCGAGGTGTCCCGGGCAGTGAGACACCAAGATCGTTGATCATGGTCGCCACGATTGCGCCGACGTCGTCCAAGGCCTGCTGCAGCAGGGCGCGTTCCTCTTTGAGCTGACCATTTCCGCCTTCGGCGACAACCCATTCACTGATCTGCGCCGAAAGATCACCAAGCGCGCGACCTTGGTCTTTGACGATCTTGCGGAAGAACAGATCCTGGCCCTGTATGGCGGTTGTGCCCTCGTAGAGAGTGTCGATCTTGGCATCGCGGACATACTGCTCGATCGGATAGTCGGTAAGGAAACCTGAGCCCCCAAAGGTCTGCAGCGATTCTGTTCCGAGCAGCACCCAGGAGCGTTCCGAGCCGTAGCCCTTGACGATAGGCAACAGGAGATCGTTCAGCCGCTCAGCCGCATCATCGGTGGTGCCGTGTGCCCTCGCGATGGCGTTGCGGTCCTGGATGGTCGCGGCATAGAGCAGCAGAGCCCGCAACCCCTCGGTGAAGGACTTCTGTGTCATCAACGAGCGCCGCACATCAGGATGGTGAGTGATCGCGACTCGCGGTGCGGTCTTGTCGGCAGTCTGAGTGAGATCAGGACCTTGGACTCGCGTCTTGGCGTATGCCAAGGCATTGAGATAGCCGGTGGACAAGGTGGCGATCGCCTTCGTGCCCACCAGCATCCGGGCGTGTTCGATCACGCGGAACATTTGCGCAATGCCGTCGTGTACCTCGCCCAGAAGCCAGCCCTTGGCAGGGACGTCTGCCTCGCCGAAGGTCAGCTCGCAGGTCGTGGAGGCCTTGATACCCATCTTCTTCTCAAGGTTGGTGGCAAAGACACCATTGCGCTCACCGGTCAGCTCACCGGTCTCAAGATCAAAACCGAACTTGGGCACGATGAACAGCGACAGACCCTTGGTGCCCGGTCTGCCGACACCCTCGGCGCCCTGCGGTCGGGCCAGTACCAGATGGATGATGTTCTCGCTCAAGTCATGTTCGGCCGACGTGATGAAACGCTTGACGCCCTGGATGTGCCACGTGCCATCTGGTTGGGGAATTGCTCGGGTACGCCCAGCGCCGACGTCGGAGCCCGCGTCCGGCTCGGTCAGCACCATCGTGGCGCCCCACTGCCGCTCAATCATGATCTTGGCGATGCGTCGATCACGCTCGTTGCCCGTTGCCCACAACATGTACGCGAACTTGGGGCCGGCTGAATAGAGAGCTGTCGATGGATTCGCCCCGATGTTGAGCTCGTGGACCGCCCACTGAACCGATGGCGGAGTGGCCTGACCGCCAAGCTCTGCCGGCAACTCGAGTTGCCACGTCCCGGAGTCCATGAGTGCACGGAAAGACTTCTTGATGTCCTCGGGCACCGTCACCGAATGCGTCTTCGGGTCGAAGATCGGCACGTTATGACCCGCGTCGGAAAACGACTCGGCGAGCTTTGTCCTAGCGAGGTGATCGACTTCAGCGAGGATTTCCGAAACCGTCGCCCGGTCAAGGTCGGCGTATGGATCGGTGCCTAGGATCTCTTCCCGCCCAAGCACTTCGAAGAGATTGAACTCAATATCCCGGACATTGGACTTGTAATGGCTCATCCGGCACCTTCTGCGGCAAGTTACTTTTCAGTAACTTCCATTGTGCTTCTCGCCGGTAACCAAACCAAGCTGCGAGCGTCGGAAATCGCGACGACGACGGCTGATTCCCAAGCGCGATGCGCGAGCAGCTGCAAAACAGCTGTTATCGAACAGCTAGAGCTAGATTGACAAAGGCGGCGGTACGGCGATGGAGGGCAGATGCGCAAGGCGCGAGGGGACGAAGCCAAGATCGGCATATCCGAGCCGGACGACCATGCTGCTGGGATTCCTGGCGTAGCTGTGGGGCTGAAACGCTCAGTACAGAAGATGGGGCCCAGGCGGGCCGCGCGTACGCTGCTCAAGCTCAATCAGGCCGAAGGCTTTGACTGCATGAGTTGTGCCTGGCCGAATCCCGATCCCGGTCATCGCCACACGGCCGAGTTCTGTGAAAACGGCGTCAAGGCCGTCGCGGAAGAAGCCACGACGGCACGGGCGACGCCCGAGTTCTTCGCTCACCACAGCATCGCCGATCTGGACGGCCACGACGAGCACTGGCTGGGGCAGCAGGGCCGGATCACCCATCCCTTGATCAAGAGACCGGGAGCGACGCACTATGAGCCGATCGAGTGGAACGAAGCATTCCGGTTGATCGCGGATCAGCTCAATGCGCTGGCGAGTCCGGACGAAGCGATCTTCTACACCTCGGGCCGTACCTCCAACGAGGCGGCGTTCTGTTACCAGCTGTTCGTGCGGGCGTACGGCACGAACAACCTGCCTGACTGCTCCAACATGTGCCACGAGTCAACGAGCGTTGCGCTAGCCGAGACCATCGGCATCGGCAAGGCGAGCGTCACTCTCGACGACGTCCATGCCGCGAGGCTATTGATCTTGGCCGGCCAAAATCCGGGGACCAACCACCCCCGGATGTTGTCCGCACTGGAAACCGCCAAACGCCACGGCGCCAAGATCATCGCCGTCAACCCGCTGCGCGAGGCGGGATTGATCAACTTTCGCAACCCGCAGACGCCACGCGGACTTATCGGCAAAGGTACCGACCTCGCAGACCTGTACCTACCGATCAGGATCAATGGCGATCTGGCTCTTTTCCAGGCATGGGGCGCTCTGCTTCTGGGGTGGGATGCCCTTGATCATGAATTCATTGCGCGGTATACGCGCGGTTTCGAGAGCTGGCGGGCGCATGTGTCGGCCATTGACTGGGCCTTCGTGGTCGCGACCACGGGGCTGTCCCGCGAGCAGATCACCGAGGCGGCTCGACTGCTCCGCGACTCCGATCGGACGGTGTTTTGCTGGGCTATGGGGCTGACCCAGCATCACAACGCGGTAGCCACAATCTCCGAGATCGTGAACCTAGCCCTGGCCCAGGGCAACATTGGCAAGCCTGGTGCGGGGCTTCTTCCCGTACGGGGTCACTCCAACGTGCAGGGCGACCGCACGATGGGCATCTGCGAGAGCCCGCCGGCCCATTTCCTCGACCGGCTGCAGGCCGAGTTCGGTTTCCAGCCGCCGCGAGAGGACGGCTATGACACTGTGGATGCCATCCGCGCGCTCCGCGACGGACAGGCCAAGATCTTCATCGGGCTCGGCGGGAACTTCGTTCAGGCCGCTCCGGACACCGAGGTCACTGCTGCAGCACTTCGCCGGGCGGACCTTACGGTGCACGTGTCGACCAAGATCAACAGGTCGCACCTGGTTTGCGGCACGACGGCGTTGATCTTGCCAACCCTGGGGCGTACAGAGATTGACATTCAGGCAAGCGGCCCGCAGTTTGTCTCGGTGGAGGACTCGACGTGCTCGGTGCACGCGTCACGAGGACCGTTGTCTCCAGCCAGTCCTCATCTGCGATCGGAGGTGGCGATCGTCACCGGGCTTGCCGAGGCGACATTGGGTGATCGCTACAGCATTGACTGGCGAGGTATGCGGGACGACTACCGCCGGATCCGCTGGTACATCGCACGTGTGGTGCCCGGCTGCAAGACCTATGAGGTGAACGTCTCTCGGCCTGGCGGCTTCGTGATGCCACATCCGCCGCGAGACACGCGTACCTTCCAGACCGAATCCGGGCGTGCGGAGTTCACGGTGTCGACGATTGAGGCGCTGCAGGTTCCGCCAGGTCATTTGATCTTGCAAACCTTGCGCAGTCATGATCAGTTCAATACGACGATCTACGGATTCAGCGATCGCTACCGCGGCATCGAGGGCGGCCGGCGAGTGGTGTTCGTCAACCCGCGCGACATCGAGGAGCTCGGTTTCCACGACGGCGACATCGTCGATCTGGTCACCCACTGGGCAGGTGATGATCACGTACGCCGGGCGCGGGGCTTCCGGATCGTCGCGTACCAGACGCCGCGCGGCACGGCGGCGGCTTACTACCCCGAAACCAATCCACTGGTTCCGCTGGACTCAACGGCTGTCGGGAGCAACACTCCCACCTCGAAGTCGGTGATCATCCGGCTGCTGCGGCCAGGAACAGTGCAGTCGACACAAGCCGGCGGCCAGGAGCCGCTGGGCGCCGATGATCATCACAAGAAGGATCCTGAGCCGTTCCACTTGTCCTGATCCGCACTGCGGCGGGTTCTCGATGTTCGCGCCGCAGCGAACATCGCCGCGAGCGGCAGCGAGCAATCAAACACCGGATCGCGCGCCACCGTGCTGCGGAGAAGCGAGCGGAGGCGTAGTTCCCTCTGCGAGCGACGACAAAGTAGGCGGCCTCCTGGCGCGATCCGCCGCGAGCGGCAGCGAGCAATCAAACACAGCGCAAGCAGCTCCAATCAAATCTGCCGCTAGGGTTCGGTGATATGACTGATCATGCAAAGCAGATTCTGGTGGATGCTTTCGGGCGGATACGCGAGCTGGTGATCGATCTCACCGACGGGCTGACTGATGAGATCGCCACGTATCGCCCCGATCCCGGGGCGAACTCGATTGCGTGGTTGGTCTGGCATCTAAGCCGGATTCAAGACGATCACGTCGCCGGCGTGGCGCAGGTCGAGCAGGTGTGGCCGGAGTGGCGGGAGAGGTTTGGGCTGCCCTTTGGCAAGTGGGCCACCGGCTGGGGCCAAGGCCCCGAGGACGTAGCGGCTGTCGGAGTGAGCGGCGATCTCCTCAGCGGATACCATCAGGCGGTTCACGACGTCACCCTGCGCTATCTGGAAGGCATCACGGCAGCCGAGCTGGATCGCATCGTCGATACCCGCTGGGACCCGCCGGTGACGGCCTCAGTCAGGCTCGTCAGCGTGATCGGGGACACCATGCAGCACGCGGGTCAGGCTGCCTATGTACGTGGCCTGGCTGAACGGCGGGACAGCGCCTGGCATCAACCGGGCGCCGCCGATCGCTAGTGTCGCCGCAAGGTCAACGGGTGCTGAACCCGGCATTAGGCTCGAGCAGGTGACTGAGCTCGCAGACCAGGACCGTGATCGCGTCGCGCATCCTAGGCACCGCTTGTACGGTGAACTCGCCTCGTGGTGGCCGCTGATCTCCCCGCCTGAGGAGTACGCCGAGGAAGCAGCGTTCGCGGCCTCCTTGCTACGCACCGCCAACCCCCCGGCTCGCACAGTTCTGGAGCTAGGGAGCGGCGGCGGTAACAACGCTTTCCACCTCAAGAACGAATTTGAGATGACCCTGGTCGACCTATCAGACGAGATGCTGAGAGTGTCGCGGCAGCTCAATCCTGATTGTGATCATCTGCGGGGAGATATGCGAACGCTCCGTCTCGGGCGGAGCTTCGATGCAGTTTTCGTCCACGACGCTATCGACTACATGATCACGGAGGCCGATCTACGGGACGCGGCAGGCACCGCGTACGAACACTGCCGGCAAGGTGGTGTCGCGGTACTCGTGCCTGACAACATCGCCGAGAACTTCGAGCCCAGTACCGATTACGGCGGCCAGGACGCGCCGGACGGCCGCGGCGCGCGCTACCTCTCCTGGTCCAGCGATCCGGACCCGACTGATACTCGCACCCACGCCGATTACGCCTTCTTGCTTCGCGAGACCGATGGCGTTGTGGAGGTGGTGCACGACACGCACGAATTCGGACTCTTTCCGCGTGCCCTCTGGCTCCGGGTGCTGATTGATGTCGGGTTCCGCGCGCGTTCGGTTGCGGAGGTGACAACCGAGAACCGCCCGCCGCGTGAGTTCTTTGTCGGGACGCGCGTCTAAGGCCAGTGGAGCCATTTCTTGAGCTGCTCGCGCATCGCGCTTTGGATCCGCCGCCGTCGTCGTCGCTCGCAGAGGAAAGAACGCCTCCGCTCGCTCCTTCTCCGTGCGGCGGTGCGCGATTTCCGACGCTCGCAGCTGTGATGGAGTACCACCATGACCTCCGCGTACGTCCTCAACGGGCCGAATCTGAATTTGCTTGGGATGCGTGAGCCAGAGATCTACGGCACGACGACCTTGGCCGATGTCGAGCGTTCCTGCCTCGAGGTGGCGAACGAGCTGGGCTGGACTCTGGAGTTCCGTCAAACCAACCGGGAGGGCGAGCTCGTCGATTGGATCCAGGAGGCTGGCCGAGCTCAGTCGGCCGGTGGCGCGGTCGGCGTCGTGCTGAACGCAGCGGCGTACACCCACACCAGCGTCGCACTACATGACGCCATCGCCGGGTCGGGAGCTCGGGTGATCGAGCTGCACATCTCTAACGTCCATCGCCGTGAGCCGTTCAGGCATCTCTCGTACGTGTCGCCGGTTGCTGCCGGCATCATCGTCGGCTTGGGTGTTGCCGGATACCCGCTGGCGCTCCGCGCCCTGGCCGACTTGTCAGAACCCAGTTGAGAGATACCTCGACTGGGTTCTGACCGAGCGGGTGGAGCCGGAGGTGTCTACGGCGAAGAGCACCGGGTGATCTCCGCTCGCGATGCGCGCCCTCCCACGAGCAACTCCGCGGAGGCCGAGGCCAGCGAGGACGCCGCGACCGACTCGGGCAACGCGATTCGGCTCCGGCTCAGTTCGCGGACCGTTTCGGTGGGAGCCGGCGGTCCGGGACTTGAGCAGCTCACGACCATGATCATCATCAGCAGTACCAAGCAGGGATTGGCCAGCTTCCGGGGAATGGTCGCACCGCCCGTACGCTTCTGATGCCTCGGCATGATCGGTCCGAAGTCTAGGCTTCGCCGCCACGCAACATCCCACGCAGCTGTGGGATGCTCGCGGACGACGGCAGTGTCTTCGAGGCTCATGTGGCCCGTGTGGCTGCCGTTAGCGCTGTGCTCCGTCGGGCGGTGATGCGCCACATCCGGCCAAGTTGGCTTGGTCGCGTCGCACGCCAGAGTGTCCTAATTGTGCAAGAGTGAGGGAAGGCGCAACCGCTTGTTCTGGAGTTCACGAATGCTTGCCCCCCTGCTTGCAACCGAGGATCCGTACGCCGCCGCGTCGATCTTCAGTCAGGCAGGCTGGAAGGTGGAGTACGAGTCCGCCCGAGACGGGGATCAACCCCGGGCATGCCTCTCATTGGCCCATTCGCGGATCGAGCTGGTGCCCCCGACTGACCCGTACGTTGTGCCGCGTGGGCTCGGCGTCGAATTCCTGATCCATGTGCCTCCGCACGAGCTGAGTGGGCTGTTCTTGCTGCACCGCGCAGCCGGCGTGGTATTCAGCGAGATGCGTGAGCGGCGACCCGGTGAGCGAGGGTTCAGGGCAGAGATCATCGGCTACCGCTTCGCCATCCTGGGTGGCGACCCTGACCCGGATTTGGCGATGGTGGCCACTGATCCAAGGATCATGGCACTCGCGGATGGTCTTCGTGAGCGGGACGGCGAGGATTGCCTGACCGATAGCGCGCTGCGGCTGGTCGAGAGTTCCGGCGAAAGCGTCAAGACCTTGCGGCGAGCCATGGGTCAAGGCCTGGGCTTCCGCACCAACAATGAGGTCGGCGGTCAGCTGGCCGATGTCGTGATCGCAGCCGCAATCCTCGCACGGCAGCTCGGTGTTGATCTTGACCAGCAGGTCGAGGCGAAGCTGGGCAGCCCGAGTTGGCAGGCCCAGCACTGACTCCGTGCACCATGACGAGCTGTTCGCTCCGACTCCTGCAGGAGCTTGCGGCTGCGGCCACGTGTCGGGTTCTGTGGTAGAGCGCAAGCGACCAAGGAGTCGGAGCGTCCGAACAGCTTGTCAGAGTGCCAATAAGGACCGTGCACTAGCCTGAGCAGCGTCGGCAGTGTCCCGACCAGACCGGCGCGAACAGGGGGGCCAATGAGTGAGATTGACGCGGATCCACCGGCACCTGAAGCGCAGCAGGCAAGCGAGACCAACGCTGACCAGGCGGCGCCTTTGGTGCACGCAGCAAGCGAGATCAGCTACGACGAGCAGCGCTATCCCGCACGGCCCAAACGGCTGCGACCGAGGGGTCGGCTGCGCGATCTCTTCTCGGTGAAACCGAAGGTCGAGCGCGTTGGAAAACCGAGTGGCGACAATGCCGCGTACGTCGACTGGCTTATCGAGCAGTCGATGCTCGAGGACGCAAAGACATTCGCCAGGCAGTTCTCCGGCCAGGGCAGCATGTGGCAGAACCCCTTTGCCAACCCGGATCCGCGGGCGGCCATCGAGAAGGCGTCGGTGTGGTTCACGGCGTATCCGATTTCCATGATCACCAAACCTGGCACCTCATTCCTGGGCACCCTTGGCGACGACGATCTGTGGACTGCTTTCGAGGCGATCGGCATCGACGGCGTACACACCGGTCCGGTCAAGAAGGCTGGCGGTCTAGTGGGCTGGGACTCCACGCCGAGCGTCGATGGGCATTTTGACCGGATCAGCACACAGATCGACGAGGCATTTGGGACCGAGGAAGAGTTCCGGTCGATGTGCGAGGTGGCGGCTGGCCACCTCGGGATGGTAATTGACGACATCGTGCCGGGCCACACCGGCAAAGGCGCGGATTTCCGGCTGGCTGAAATGAAGGTGGGCGACTATCCGGGGATCTACCACATGGTCGAGATCGACCCCGAGGACTGGCATCTGCTACCCACGGTGTCCAAGGGCGATTCGATCAATCTCGATCTTGAGGCCGAAGATCAACTGGCCAAGCACGGCTACATCATCGGGCGGATGCAGCGGGTGATCTTCTACGAGCCCGGTTTCAAGGACACAAACTGGAGCGCTACAGCGCTGGTACGCGGACCGGATGGTGCGGAGCGCCGTTGGGTCTATCTGCACTACTTCAAGGAGGGCCAGCCGTCGATCAACTGGCTGGATCCGAGTTTCGCCGGCATGCGACTGGTGATCGGCGACGCGCTGCATTCACTTGGTGATCTTGGTAGCGGCGCGCTGCGGCTCGACGCCAACGGCTTCCTTGGTGTGGAGAAGAGTGCCGAGGACTCGCCTGCCTGGTCGGAAGGCCATCCACTTTCCGAAGCCGCCAACCAGCTGATCGCCAGCATGGTCCGCAAGGTCGGCGGCTTCACCTTCCAAGAACTCAACCTCACCATCGACGACATCCAGAGTTCCGCCGAGCGTGGGGCCGATCTTTCCTACGACTTCGTCAACCGTCCCGCCTATCACCACGCGCTCGCGACCGCGGATACCGAGTTCGTACGCCTCACCCTCAACCTCGCGATGGAGCACGGCGTAGAGGCCGCCTCGCTGGTGCACGCGCTACAGAACCACGACGAGATGACCTACGAGCTGGTGCACTTCGAAACCCTGCATGCGCGAGATCTGTTCACTTTCCGCAGCCAGCAGCTCACCGGTCACCAGCTTGCTGTCACCATCCGTGAGGATCTTCTTGATCATCTGACCGGAGATGCAGCGCCGTACAACGCAACCTTCACCGAGAACGGCATCGCGTCGACCACTGCGACGATCATCGCCGCCTCGCTGGACATCCCCAGCATCGCCAAGCTCACTGAAGAACAGGTGGAGCAGATCAAACAGGCGCACCTGTTGCTCGCAATGTTCAACGCACTGCAGCCAGGGGTTTTCGCACTGTCTGGTTGGGACCTATGCGGGATGCTCACCCTGGACCGTAAGCAGGTCAGCCGCCTCCTCGCAGATGGCGACACTCGCTGGATCCACCGCGCGGCGTACGACCTTATGGGCTACCGGCCCCATGCTCACGAGTCGCTGTCCAAGATGCCCCGTGGCGTCAGCCTCTACGGCTCGCTGCGCGACCAGTTGCAGGACAGCTCGTCGTTCGCCCGCCGTCTGGCCGAAATTCTGGCCGTTCGCAAGCGGTACGGGATTGCGACCAGCGTCCAGCTAGATGTGCCGCAGCCGTCCAACAAGGCCATGCTGGTGATGGTGCATCAGCTCACCGACGCCGAGCAGGTCACAGTGCTGAACTTCTCGGCACATCCGATTTCCGGCAGCGTCCGTTCGGAACATCTCGTGCCAGGCAGCGCGCTGGTCGACATGTTTACCGATCAGGAGGTGGGTGAGGTCGACGACCTGCACACCTTCTCCATCTCCCTCGAACCGCATGAGGGCAAGTCGCTCCTGGTGCTGTGTCCGGGTGACCACCTGGCCGTCGCCCACCCACAGGCTGCTGACCGGCCCAGCGTACGAGCCGAGGTTGGCTGAGCTAACTGCCCTCGCACAGAGCTCAATTTCCGACCATTGCGGATTTTTCGAGATCGAATGCGGCCACCTATGGTCTAGATTCCGACCGGTTACAAGTTTCAGACGACCTTGTCCGGATTGAGCAGGGTTGAACTGAGAACACGCCGCTGTCGTCCTCATCGGTGAAAGATGAGGGCAGGGCAAAGAGTGGCTATGGCAGTGAGCCTGCGGACGACAGCGGGCGTGAGGTCAGAGGGAGGCTCGGTGGTCGGCGGACAGCGTGAGGCCGCGCTGCAGGAGTTGCACGACCGACACGCGAGCGAGCTGTGGCGTTTCGCCATGCGGCTGACCCGGGATCGCCAGCTATCCGAGGACGTCGTCCAGGAGGTGCTGCTCAAGGCGTGGAAGGATCCCAACCTCGGGCAGCGCGACGATGCTGCAGCGCGCGCCTGGTTGTTCACGGCGTCCCGGAACCTGATCATCGACCGCTGGCGTAGTGCGGCGTCGCGGCACGAGCAACGGATGGAGGATCCGCCAGAGGAAAGCGCCGGCGACGCGACCAGTGTCGTACTCGACCGATGGTTGATCGCGGAGGCGCTTGGCAGCCTGTCCCTGGAGCATCGCTCCGTGATCAACGCCGCCTATTACGAGGGCAGATCGGTGGCCGAGATCTCCGCCCGCCTCCGAATCCCAGAAGGCACCGTCAAGTCCCGGCTGCACTACGGACTCAGAACTCTCAGGTTGGCACTACAGGAGAAAGGAGTGACTCGGCCGTGAATGCAATCCCCGACAAGTTCGCGCAGTGGGATGCCGCGTACGTGCTGGGCGGCCTTTCTCCTGCCGAGCGACGAGAGTTCGAGGAGCATCTGGCCAGCTGTCCCCCCTGCCAGGCGGCCGTATCGGAACTGGCTGCCCTTCCTGGCCTGCTGGCGCAGATCTCACCAGCGGACGCAGCGATGTTGTCGTTGGCGGATGACAGCGCGGGGTACGCCGAAACGTCAGAGTTGGGTGCTGCCCAGGCCGATGTGATCGATCAGGGACCGCCGCCCTCGCTGCTACCGAAGATGATCAAGACGGTGCGGACGCGACGGCGTCGGGTCGTGGCCGCAGCCGCGGGGATCGCGGCGGCCGTTGTCCTCTTGATCGGCGGGATAGCGGTCGGAACCGGGCTGCTCCCCCTGGGACCGGAGGAACCGCATCGGGTCGCCTTCTCACCAGTCGCCCCATCGGGGATTACTGCAATCGCTGATGTCATCCCGGTCCAGGACGGCACCCAGATCAAGGTGGAATGCGTGTACGCAGAAGTTAACGATCCGCGGCCCGGTGGCAGTCATGAGACCTATTCGATCTTCGTCGTCGACCGGTCGGGTGCCGCTTCGGAAATCAAAGAATGGCCAGCCACGCCCAACAAGCAGATGCGACCGAGCGGCACAACTCCGTTGCAGGTGTCTCAGATTGCCGACCTGGAGATTCGTCAGTCTGACACCAACGAGATCCTGCTTCGCGCCCCGCTCCGCTGAGAGCCATTGCGCTGCCCAACTCCTTGGCCGACCTCGAGACGCTCGGGGGCCGTTGGGCTTACAACTTCGAGTCGCTCTCTCGCGCAGAAACTGGTTAACCCACGTTGCAGTCACTTTGCACATGTCGCAACCTGTGTGAAGTGTCCGAAGAGTGGGTTAACCCAGGTTTCCTCCGGGATCGAGTCGTGGTGTACGCGACCGAGTTCTGCGTGGGCAGGACTTGTGGCTAGCCGCGGGAGATCTCGCTCGTCAGTGGCAGGTCCACGACCGAGTGGCCGGCTTGCAGCTGGTAGGTGCCGGGCTCGATCGTCCAGGTGTGGGCGGAGCTGTCCCAGTGTCGGAAGTTACGGTCAGCCAGGGTGATGGCCGCGTTCGCCACCTCTCCGGCCGCCGCGTCCACAACCGCCGAGCCGACGAGCCAGCGCGGAGCCCGCTCCACGGCACTGTCGGGTCGGCTGGCGTACAGCTGTATGACCTCACGACCCGGCCGATTGCCAGTGTTGCGGACGCTGACCGTCACGGTGTCGCCATCGACCGCCATTCCCTCGTAGGCCCACGTGGTGTAACCCAGCCCGTGCCCGAAGGGGAAAAGCGGCGTACGGCCGGTCGCGAGATACCAGCGGTAGCCGATTAGCAAGCCCTCGTCGTAGGGCAGCTCGCCACTCATCGGCTGCACCGACGGCAGCCCTTCCTCAGTGTTCGGCCAGGTCACCGGCAGCCGTCCGCCCGGCTCGGCTGCCCCGCTCAGCACGTCGCCCAAGGCTTGGCCGGCCTCCTGCCCCGGGAACCACGACACCAACACAGCAGCCACCTCGTTCGCCCACGGCAGCAGCACGGGCGCGCCTGCGTTCACCACCACGACGGTTCGCGGGTTGACAGCGGCGACGGCGCTGACCAGCTCGTCTTGCCGGCCCGGCAGCTCCAGGCTGGTCCGGTCGAAGCCCTCGCTCTCTACCTCCTCATTGGTGCCGACCACGACCACGACGACATCCGAATCGCCTGCCAAGGCGATCGCGCGATCGAACTCCTCCTGCTCGTCAAGTACCGGCGCGACATTGAGCTGCACGGTCAGCATCGTCACATCGGCACCACCCAGCACCGCAGCTCCGCCCGTCGGTCGATAGATGAGCTCGACCGGCACCTCCCGCCCAGCGTCCATTTCCACGATCGCGCGCTGCTGTGGCGGCTTCATGATTCCTTCGACCACATCGGCACCAGGGGGGAGTTCAATCGCCTCGTCGACCACAACCTCGCCGTCGATCACCAGCCGGAATTCGCCTAGACCGGAGGCGCCGACGCTGTAGCGACCAGATTCGGGCACTCGCAACCGGGTAGTCAGCTGTAGATGATCAATTTGACCGGCGGTCAGACCCTCCTGCACCCGACCCCACCACATCATGCTGGCTGCCTGTCGCTGCTCCCGACCCAGCTCACGGTCCTCTGCATCGAAGAAGATCACTTCGACGCCAGGGCCGCTGCCATCCGGGAGCCGCAGCAGCTCCTTCGAGGCGATTTCGATGCGCTCACTACTGCGGACGCCCAATGCGTTGACAACCTCAATCCCTTCACCGAGGGCGTCACGCAGCCCGTCAAGCGGAGAGATGACGTAGGACGGAAAAACGGTGGCACTACCACCACCCAGGGTTCGCGCCGTCGCCGCATTCGGCCCGATCACAGCGACTTGCTTGACTGAATTCCCCCCGAGCGGAAGTGTGCCGTCGTTCTTGATCAACACCATGCCGGCCGCCGAGGCTGCCCGCAGCTCGGAGCTCAACTCCTCCTCGCTCCAGCGCCGCGCCGGTGGCGTCGCCGGTTCGAGCCCATCAAGTGCGCCGACCCGAGCCGCCAGTCGCAGAATGCGCAGTACGTGCCCGTCCACAGCAGATTCGGAGATCTGACCAGACCGAACCGCCTCAAGCAGTCCTTCGGTCCAGGGACTTTCGGGTCCGGGCATCGCCAGATCCAGCAGGTCCTCACCAGCAGCTGCCACCGAGCGGGTGGCGTACCAGTCGGACATGATCACGCCGTCGAACGCCCACTCGCGCTTGAGCAAGTCGCGTTGCAGCGGGTTCTCCGTCATCGTCGTCCCGTTGACTTTGTTGTACGCGGCCATGACCGCCCAGACCCCGGCAGCGACAATGCGCTCGAACGGCGTGAGATAGAGCTCTCGCAAGACCCGCTCGTCGACCAGTGCGTTGACGCTGAACCGATCGGTCTCGGAATCATTGGCTACAAAGTGCTTGACAGTGGCGGCCACGCCTTCGGCCTGCAGCCCTTGGACGTACGCGATGCCGATCATGGCCGTGAGCTCGGGATCCTCGCTGAAGCACTCGAAGTGCCGACCGCCGAACGGAGTCCGATGCAGGTTGACGGTGGGGGCCAGCAATGCATCGACGCCCTTGCGGCGCGCCTCGCTGGCGAGCAGTCGGCCCATCCGCTCGACACGGACCGGATCCCAGCTCGCGGCCAATGCGGTAGGTGAGGGCACATTCGCAGACGGGCTTCGCTCGTCCCAGGTCTCGCCACGAACCCCCGCCGGCCCGTCGGAGGTGACAAGACGCCGCAGGCCAATCTCGGGGATCGGATGCAATGCCCAGATGTCCGCGCCGGTCATCAGCCGAATTTTTTGCTCCAGGCTCAACTGCGACAGCCTGCCAGCGACTTCTGCTTCATGATCAACTGCTGTGGTCTGGGTCATAGCGGTTATCTTGTCAGCCACGCCGCCGCCGCTACCTTAAGGGCATGTCCTCACCAGACCTCGGCATCCCTATCTCTGCGCTCGCCACCGAATGCGACCGACTCCTCAACTTCGGCGGCCACTTTCCGCACCCGCTCGGCGGCGCTGCCTGGCTCGACGCAACTGGCCAACCGGACCTGACTCGGCCCGTCTACACATGGATCACCGCCCGGATGGTTCATGTCTATGTGCTCGGTCATTTGCTCGGACGATCCGGGAATGCGGATCTGGCGGCGCAGGCGTTGGCTGGTCTGACCGGCCGGCTACGGGACAACGCGAGCGGCGGCTGGGTGACCAGCATCGACACCACAGGCCAGAGTCCGGACGAAAAGGCGTGCTACACGCATGCCTTCGTGGTGCTGGCGGCCTCGTCCGGCACCGTCGCTGGGTTGTCCGGCGCTCGCGATCTGCTCTCCAAAGCGCTCGACATCTGGGACCAACGGTTCTTCGACGACGCTGCCGGCATGTTCGTCGACTCCTGGAACCGCGACTTCTCCCACCTCGACGACTACCGCGGGGTCAATGGCAACATGCATGCGGTCGAAGCCTTGCTGGCCGCAGCGGACGTGACTGGTGATCATGTGTGGCGCGCGCGTGCTCTCGAAATTGCTCGCCGGGTGGCGCTGGAGTTCGCTCAGCCGCATTCCTGGCGGATTCCCGAACACTTCAATTCGAATTGGGAGCCGCAGCTCGAGCACAACCGGGATCGCCCGGACGACCAGTTTCAGCCATACGGGGCCACTGTCGGACACGGTCTGGAATGGTCGAGATTGCTGCTGCATCTCGAGGCGTCTCTGGCCGACCCGCCGGACTGGCTGCTGCCGGCCGCCGAGGCGCTCTTCGATCGTGCGGTAGTCGACGGCTGGGCGGTCGATGGTGCGGACGGCTTCATCTACACCACCGATTGGGAAGGCACGCCGATGGTCCGAGACCGGATGCACTGGGTGGTCGCCGAGGCAATCGCCGCGGCCGCGGCGCTACTGAGACGGACCGGCGACGATCGCTATGCCAACCTAGCCGCGACCTGGTGGGCGTACGCCGAGCGCTACCTGTTCGATCGGACGTACGGCTCCTGGCACCATCAGCTCGACGCCAGCAATCACGTCATCGAGACCGTCTGGCCTGGTAAGCCGGATCTGTATCACGCGGTGCAGGCAACATTGATCCCGCGATTGCCTCTCGCCCCGAGCATCGCAACAGCCCTGGCCGTGGATCAGTCAAGCGCCTCCACGCGATAGAGGATCGCATGCTCGGGATGAATGTCGGCGGCCATCACTCCGGTCGATGCCAACGCAGCACCAGAGAGCACCAGGCCGTCGCCCCCGTCTGGGGGCAGACCCCAGCCGAGCGCGCGGCGTTCGCCTGACGGCTCGAACTCTGTCGTGATGGCCCGCCACCATGGAGGTGGATTCAAGCCCGATGGTGGGCTTCCGACCGGGATGGGACGGATACGGTAGCGCCGGTCTGGATCCAAACCCGGGAAACGGAGGCGGCCAGGCAGCATGACCTCTGATCGACCCATCGAGACGACGGTGTAGATCGCCGACGAGCGATCGGGGGCGATCACGCCGTACGCGAGGAGGTTGGGGTCTGGGAAGTCGAGGCGCACCAGGTCGCCGCCCATCAGCAGCCCTCGGTTGGCTTTGTAGAAGCTGATCCACTCCTTGAGCTGGGCCAGCTCTTGGGCTGTCGCAGCCGAGATGTCCCATTCCATCCCAAAGTGCCCGAAGATCGCCGTCGCGGCACGGAAGGATAGGTCGTGCACCCGGCCAGTGGTGTGGGAGCGACCCGACGCGATATGCGAGCCCAGCAGCTCCAGCGGGACCAGCTGCGAAGTCCAGCGGTTCATCTGCTGCCGCTCCAGTGGATCGATGCAGTCGCTCACCCAGATGCGGTCGGTCCGTTCTAATACACCAAGATCAACGCGGGCACCGCCGGAGGAGCAGGTCTCAATCTCCAGTCCGGGATGCGCGGCCTTGATCTCGTCAACGAGCCGGTAGAAGGCCAAGGTCTGCTCGTGGACCCCGGGCCGGCCGTCTGGGGCGCTGCCAGCATCGATCAAGTCGCGATTGTGATCCCATTTGATGTAGCTGATCTTGTACTCGGTGAGGATGTCGAACATCGCATCCCGGATGTAGGCATAGCACTCCGGTAGTCCCAAGTTGATCACTTGCTGATGGCGGGACTCGACGGGCAGCCGGTCACCGGTGGACATGATCCAATCTGGATGGGCGCGAGCGATTGCAGAATCCAGGTTGATCATCTCGGGCTCGAACCAGAGACCGAACTCCATGCCCAGCCCGGTCACCTTGTCCACCAAGGGATGCAGTCCATGCGGCCATACCGCCGTGGAGACGGTCCAGTCACCGAGCCCGGCATGATCATCTCGGCGGGCCCCGAACCAGCCATCATCCAGCACATAGCGCTCCACGCCAATGGCTGCAGCGCACTCGGCAAGCTCAGCTAGGTGGTCCAGATCATGATCGAAATAGACCGCCTCCCACACGTTCAGTGTCACCGGACGGGTGGCCGAAGGGTGGTTCTCCCGGGAGCGGAGGAAGCGGTGGAAACGCCGAGCCAGCGCATCGAGCCCGCGTGCGTACGAGCCGTAGATCCATGGGGTGCGGTAGGTCTGGCCAGCCTGCAGGATCACTTCCCCGGGCAACAGCAGTTCCCCACCGCCGATCACCTGCGCGCCGGTGAAAAGCCTCTCCGCATAGTGCGTGTGGTTTCCGCTCCACGCGGTATGCACGGCCCAGATCTCTCCGTCGGCGAATGTGAATCCCGGTACCCCGACATGGAGCAGGGTGGCTGCGTCCGGTCCTGTCCGGCCCTTTCGCCCCTCACGTACATGCGCGCCTACAGTAAGCAGTCGCCGTTGCGGTACTCGCTCCTTGCCCCAATGCCCGGCGAAATCCAGGATTTCCTGGGCATTCTGCGGGATCGGGAACGCGAGCACACAATCGCCTACGGCGTACGGATCATCGCCGGTGTTGATCACTTCGGCGCGTGCCCTGATCAGCCCACCCGTCGTCAGCTCGATGGTGATATGTAGCCAAAGCCGGGCCACCTCGTCGGCCGCCTCCACCTCCACCGATGCCATCCCCGCGTTGATCACCGTAGCCGGGCCGTCCGTGGCGATCACCGGTTTGCCGTCGACCCGGACCTCCGTCGAGGTGAACTTGGGGGACCATGCTCGGCCGCCTCTAGACCCGCTCAGGCCCGGGCGACCCACCCAGCCCGTCCAGTGCTCAGGCAAGATTGCGAGACGGACCGGCTCGTCGACGACGTTTGCGCCACCGGGGTCAATGTTGGAAAGGATGAGCGCCTCAGCGTCGGCGAGTTCGAGAGTCCCCAGGTCCGCACCCCAGTGCACGATTGCGGGCAGCTGCCCGCCTGAGACGTCGAGCAGAAGCGAGACGCCCTCCGACCGAAGGGCGATCACGCAGTTAGCACGCTCGACCATGGTTTCGTCCTTCCGCTCGAGCGCGATTCCGAGCGGCCTACCCTACTCACGCCAGGTAAACCCTCCTGCAACTTCCGCAGAACCTCACTCGAGCAGCCGTCCGCCCGCGAGATTCGTGCGTGGCACTGCGATCGTAGCGTCGCCTCGCGTGCGATTCTGCGGGAGTCAAGCGGCACCCAGCATCTGCAATGCGTTGCGCACCATCGAGATGACTTCCTCAGGCCGATCGTCGATCATCGCCCGGGTGAAGCGCAGCACACACCAGCCGTCCAGGATGAGCAGATTCTGACGCCAACGATCGGTCTCAAAGACCTCCGAGTCGTTGTGGTAGAGCCGGCCGTCGATCTCGATGGCTAACTTGACGTGGCGGAAAGCGACGTCGATGAAGAACAACGAGCCACCGATCACTAAGGGCCGGTTCGCCTTCCAGGCGGTGATTCCGGCAGCTCGTAGCAGTCGGTGAAACTTCCGCTCCGGTGCTGACCACGGCTCATCCTTCGAGTCGAGGAGGAGGCGGCGTCGCTCCGGGTTTCCGACTCGGGCCCTCGTCAAGTCCAGCGCCCGGTGCAGGTGCCTCAGCGTGGTGGCTCGGGCCCGAAGCGCCTCATCGATGGCGTCGCCGCCAAGGGAATCGCACAAGTCCAGCGCGGTCAGTGCCGGGGAGGTAAAGCGCAGACCAGCCCTTCTGACGACAAGTTCAGCTGGTAGCTGTCGGCGGCTGAAGCGGAATCCATCTTGCGCCTGGCGATGGTGCTTGAGCGCGCAAGTGATCAAGGGAACTCGAATTGTGGGCAAGAAGGAGACTCGAGCTGCGGCCCCTTCCACCAGCACTGTGTTCGGGTCCCACGCCATCAGGGCCCGAATTCGCGTGTCGATTGCAGTGGCCGTGTGCGGCGGAGCGTAGACCCCTGGCAGGACCGTCTGCAGGTCGCCACGTCTCGCGAGCCAGCGGATAGCACCGGCGAGCTCGGGATGTTGGCGGAGAGTGATTACGCCATCTTGAGCAAGCATGGCCTGGATATCGAGATGAGAAGTCTTCACATCTAGTGAAGGCCTCAAAACAGGGGCGGATGTTAACGGTTGGGCAGATCTTTTTTCCCGCGAAATCACACTTCAGGTGGCGCCACATCCCTGGGATCACGCTTGGGCGCGGCTTGTTGCCGATGGCTGAGGTGTGATTCTGCGGGACACATGTGTCTGCGGCTGGACATATCGTCTTTATGCGTTATGGACGCGCGCCCTATGGCGCTGCCATCAGGAGTGTGATGAAGCGATCTCAGGTGCTGGCGTACCGCATCCATGCACAGCAGCTCGACCGCCCGGAAGCCGCGCGAGCGATCACCGATGCAGCCATCTTCGACTTCGGTGTGCAAGACACCGGTCGGGACGGCGCGAGCTGGGCGCTGGCCAACCGCGGTGTTCCGGTACGGGATGCGACGGAGCTCGAAGCCAGCCCGGACGTGGCGTTGGTATGGACCCTGCGGGGCGCGCCCCATTACTACCGGCGCACCGAGCTGCCTGAGGTTCTCGTGGCGACCTCGCCGCTGTCGGATCGGGATGCGGCCAAACGAGTGATCGGTGCTGACAAGCCGCTCAAGGAGGCCGGAATTCCCACCCTCGCGGGTCTTACCGAGGTCGCTACTCAGATGCGCCACGTGGTAACCCGGACATTGGACAAGGGCGAAGTGTCCACCCAACTCACGGCGCTCCTGGATCCTCCCTACCTCCGGTACTGCGGGGCCTGCAAAGCGACACATTCATGGGAAGTACCTTTCCGCATTGGTGCCCTCTACGCCGGGCTTGAGCTGGAGCCCGGCACCTCACCACCTGTGCTGCGTCGCATTCCGGGCTGGTCGAGACGTACGCCTGGACCTGCTCCGGACCCACTGGCCGCGCCGAAGTCGCTGCAACCGATTCGCAATTACCTCAGGTTCCTCGGCCCAGCCACACCGAGCGACGTCGCCGCGTTCCTCGATTCGCCGGTCGCCGAGATCAAGGCGCACTGGCCTAAGGATGCGGAGGAAGTCCCCGTTGCTGGCCGGCAGGCTTGGGCGCTGGGCGAGGTAGGCGACATCGAGCAAGATCAAGAACTGCTGCGGCTGCTTGGCGGGTTCGATCTCTTCCTGCAGGGGAAGGATCGAGATTTGATCGTGCCCGATGTCAGTAGGCACAAGGAGCTCTGGCCGATTCTCGGCCGGCCCGGAGCTGTGCTCCATGGCACAGACATTGTCGGCACCTGGCGACCAAAGGCGACCAGCCGCGCGTTCACGCTCCGCCTATCCCTCTGGACCGCCCTTTCGAAGCGGATCCGCAGCCAGTTGGAGATTGAAGCCGAGCGGCTGGCGGCGCACCGTGGCCTCCAGCTTGCGGGGATCGTTGAGGAATGATGATCATGTCAGGCCGACCAGCCGGCCTTCGATCCAATGACCTCGGCACATGACGGCCGGGGCAGGAGTCCCATCGGACGTCCCGCGTTGGACGACTGGACTTGCCGAGGCGACGTGGGTCGAGCTGGGCAAGGCCGCCAGTCCTCGGGCCGGGCGGTGGCTGCTCATTGCGGCCGCCGTCCGTCGCCTGACAAGGGCATCGTTAGTGTCCGCTCATGGCACGTAAACCCGAAGCAGACGCGGCCGAGGTGATCGCATTTCGCGACGCCGCCGAGTTCGAGGCATGGCTGGCGGAGCATGTAGACCGGAGCGCCGGAGTATGGCTCAAGATCGCAAAGAAGGGTTCCGGCGTCGGGTCGCTGACCGATGACGAGGCGGTTGACGTCGGCTTGTGTTATGGCTGGATCTCCGGCCAGCGCAAGGCGCTGGACAAGACGTACTACCTGCAGAAATACGTCCCGCGCCGGCCACGGAGCCGCTGGTCGCAGGTGAACGTGCGCAAGGTCGAGGAGCTCATGGCCATGGGGCGGATGCGACCGCCCGGCCTCGCCGAGGTGGAGGCTGCCAAGGCCGACGGACGTTGGGACGCCGCGTACGAGTCTCAGAAGGAGGCCACTGTCCCGCCCGATCTTGCCGCCGCCCTGGCGGCGAGCCCTGTGGCGGCTTCGGCCTTCGAATCGCTCAGCAAAACGAACCAATATGCCGTCATCCTCGACGTCGTGACGGCCCGTACTCCCAAGACCCGGGCTGCCCACATCCACAAGGCCATCACCGCCTTGGAAGGACGCGGTCAGTAAAAGGGTCCGTCGGTCGGGGCCGTCAGGTTTCGGGCGGACGCTCCCAGACCACCTCATCAGGCGACTTGTCCGGCCGCAGTCCACGCCAGACCGGGTGGCGTAGCCGCCCTGGCTCCGTGAGCTCGCCGTACGTCACCTCGCCAACCAGAGACGGCGTGACCCAATGCGCGTCCCGAGCGTCCTCCCGCGGCACGTCGATGAACGGCGAGGTCTTGCGCATCAGCTTCTCCAGCTTGGCCTGGATGTCGTCGAGCTGGCGGTCGTTGAACCCCGATCCGACACGGCCTACGTAGTGCAGGCCGGCCTCGGTCGGCAGTCCCATCAGCAGCGACCCGACTCCGCCGCCACGGCGGCCCTGACCCTCTCGCCAGCCACCGATCACAACCTCCTGGGCACGGTGTAGTTTGATCTTGAGCCAGATGTGTGTACGTCGTCCCGGCTGGTAGATCGAGTTACGGCGTTTGGCGACCACACCCTCGAGTCGAAGTTGATCAGCTGTCTCCAATGCCGCCCGCAGATCGCCTTCGAAAATCGGTGGTACCTGGATCCGTGATCCGGGCTCCGGGGGTATCAGGTTTTCCAGGATCTCTCGGCGTTCCTGGTACGTCTTCTTGATCAATGACTGGCCGTTCAACTCGAGGATGTCGAAGAGCATCAACTGTGCCGGGTAGGTCTTGGCAGTGCGCTCGATGTCAGCCGGCTTGGTGAGGTTGATCCGATGCTGCAGCAGGCCGAAGTTGGGTCGTCCGGCAGCATCAGTCACCACCACCTCACCGTCCAAGATCGCCGTCTTGGCGTTGATCTTGGGGAGCTCGTCGGCAACGTCGAAATAGGCCTTGGTGTCGTCACGGCCCTTTCGGCTGAGCAGCTTGACACGCCCGGCGGCTAGATAGGCAACGGCGCGGACGCCGTCCCATTTCATCTCGAATGCCCAGCCGGACTCATCGCCAAAGTGGGCGGCGTCGGTCAGGGTCGCCAGCATGGGCTCTACCTGCTCGGGAAAATCGGCTTCTTCAACGGAACCTCGCTCTTCGACATGATCACCGCGCGCTGCCAGGTCTTCGGGATCGGTGTCCATCAGGTGCATCAGCCAGTTCTTCTCCGGCTGCGAATCTCCACTGCCGGTGTGGATCAGGGCGAACTTGCGCACCCCGCCAAGTCCGCCATCCGGCTGGCCGAAGAGCGTGACGATAACTTCTTTGCCCTCACGCCACTTGTGCAGGCGATAGGTGCCGGTGTCCCAAATTCGCATCGCGCCCGCGCCGTACTGACCCTTGGGGATGCTCCCGTGGAAGGTGAGGTACTCCATCGGATGATCTTCGGTCCGCACCGCGAGGTGGTTGATCTTCGGGTCGGTGGGCGGTGCCTTGGGCACTGCCCAGCTGGCCAGCACACCGTCGTGTTCCAGCCGAACGTCGTAGTGCAGCCGGCGGGCATGGTGTTCCTGGATGACGAATCTGAAGCCGTCTCGCTGCCCATCCGTGGGCCCTCCGGGCACCGGCTCTGGTGTCTTCGCTGGATCGCGCATGCTGCGGTATGTAGCGAGCCGATCCCGGCCGGCGTCCGGAGCCAGTGGGGCGAGTAGGTCACCAAGATCGGCCACTCTTGTGATCACTTCTTCGTACTCAAGCTGCCGCAGATCCGGATCCTCCAGTTCATCCCAGGTCCGCGGCGCGGCAATCCAGGGCCGCTCCCGGCCGCGCAGCGAGTAGGGCGAAACGGTGGTCTTGGCGCCGTTGTTCTGACTCCAGTCGATGAACACCTTGCCGTCCCGCTCCGAGCGTTTCATGCTGCTGATCACGAGGTCAGGATGATCAGACTCCAGCGCGAGCGCGAGTTCACGCGCCACCTCGGTGGCCTGCTCCGAGGTCTGCGAGCGATCCAGCGGCGCGTACAGATGGATGCCCTTACTTCCGCTGGTGACTGGTACCGGATCGTGCCCGATGTCGCGCAGGATGTCCCGTACGAGCATCGCAGTCCAGGCGCACTGCGCCAGGCTCACGCCAGGACCGGGATCAAGATCAAGGACCAACCGGTCAGGATTTTGAGGCTTCCCGTCCGGCCCGAAACGCCACTGCGGCACATGAATTTCGAGGGCGGCCAGCTGCGCCAGCCAGGCAAGAGTCGCAAGATCATTGATCACCGGATAGTCGTTGTCGTGATCTCTGTGCGCGATCGTCCGGCGCTCTACCCAATCCGGGGTGCCTGCGCCCAGATCTTTGTTGAAAAAGACGGTCGGCCGCTTTCCCTTCACGTCGCCGACGCCGTCAGGCCAACGTTTCCGCGTCGCCGGCCGATCACGCAGATGCGGCAACATCGTTGTACCGACTTGCGCGTAATAGGACAAAACATCGGCCTTGGTGGTCTGCGTCTGGGGATAGAGCACCTTGTCGAGGTTGCTGAGCTTGATCGTCCGACCCTCGATGGTCACTACCTGGTCACGCGACGCCTTGCCCATAGAGCCAGTATCGACTTGTCAATCTGGGCGGCAAAACTCCCGGGCGGGCGGATTCCGATCAGTCGGAGTGGGTAGTACCAGGGCATGAGAGCCCTCTGGAAGGGAGCCATCACATTTGGCCTGGTGAATGTGCCGATCAAGCTCTACGCCGCGACCGAGGACCACGACGTCGGCCTCCATCAGGTACACGATGCCGATGGCGGACGGATCCGCTACGAACGGCGGTGTGAGGTGTGCGGCAAGGTGGTCGAGTACGCCCACATCGACAAGGCGTACGCGGACGGCAAGACCACTGTGGTCCTGACCGAAGACGACCTCAAGTCGCTGCCGGAGGAGCGCAGCAAGGAGATCGAGGTCGTGGAGTTCGTGCCATCGGAGCAAATCGATCCGATCATGTTCGATCGCAGCTACTTCTTGGAGCCGGAGAAGCCAGCCGGCAAGGCGTACGCTCTCCTTCGGCGCGCCCTGGAAGAGACTGATCGGACAGCGGTGGTGCAGTTTTCGCTCCGGCAGAAGACCCGGCTTGGAGCGCTGCGGTCCCGCGGAAAGGTGCTGATGCTGCAGTCACTGCTGTGGGATGACGAGGTGCGGGAGGCTGATTTCTCGATCCTCAAGGAGGACGTAGGGGTCTCGCCTCAGGAGCTCAAGATGGCGTCGTCACTGATCGACAACATGGCCGCCGACTTCACCCCCGACAAGTTCAGCGATGAGTACCAAGATCAATTGCGTCAACTGATCGCTGCCAAGCTGGAGAAGGGGGATGCCGTCGACACGGCCGCCACCTTCGGCGAGGAAGGCGAAGAGCAGGCCGACCGTGGGGAAGTGGTCGACCTGATGGAGGCACTGCGACGCAGCGTCGAGCAGAACCGCGCTGCCAGGAAGGCGGCGGAGACCAAGCCCTCAGCCAAGAAGGCTGCGGCGAAGAAGGCCCCGGCTAAGAAGTCGGCGGCCAAGAAAGCCCCGGCTAGGAAGGCATCGGCGAAGAAGGCAACGACAGCGAAGTCAGCCAAGAAGGCCAGTTGACCTGCTCACTCGGGGGAACAGGTAGGAGGAACACATGGGTATCGGAGTTGGCATTGTCTTGATCGTGATCGGTGCGATCCTGCTCTTTGCGCTCAACATCAACCTTCCGTTCGTGTCCGACGACACGCTCGGCATCATCCTCATCGTGGCTGGTGCCTTGGCGCTGATCCTGGCGCTGGTGATGCAGGCGCAGCGCAGTCGGACTCGGCACGTGCAAGAGAATCGCTACGACGGTTCTCCGCCAGTCGTCTGATTTGCCGACTTGTCAGAGTCTCAGAGTGCTAGGACTCGCTGAGACGCTGACAAGTCTGTATTCAGCCGGGGACGCAGACCGTTAGAGCGCCAGGAGACACCTCGGCCCGCAGGCTGCTGCAATCTCCCATCACATCACCGTCCAGTTGATAGGGGTCTGGGTGCCTGAGGTGTACCTCGACCTGACGGGCTTGCCATAGGTCCACGTGATCATCGGTGCGCGGGCGCAGCGTGATCAGGCGGAGGAAGACACGTATCCAGTGAGAGAGGCGATGCGGCGACGCCACATACACATCGAGCCGGCCGTCGTCAGGCCGCGCGCTCGGGATCAAGGTGAGATTGCCGGCCAGCTTGCCGACATTGCCAATCGCGCAAATCATCGCATTGCGGTGACGGGGACGATGACCATCAACGGCAATCCGCATGTCAATCGGCGTACGCCCCATGGCCTTCGCGGCGGCAATGAAGTACGCCCCTGCACCGATCGTGTCCTTGAGCTCCGGCCTCGTCTCATCCATGATCATGGCATCGACACCCAAGCCCGCGATGACGGCGAAGTGCTCGCCCGGCCTCCCGTCGATAGTGACCTTGATCAAATCGATGGTCGACGTGTGATCCCCGAATGCGACCTCGAGAGCCTCCGCCTCCGACAGTGGGATATCGAGGTTGCGGGCGAGCAGGTTTGCAGTGCCAAGCGGCACCACTGCCATCGGGATACCGGATTGCGCCAGTCGGTCGGCAACGACTCGCACCGTTCCATCGCCGCCGACAGCGATGACGCGATCCACTCTCGCCGAGACCACTTGATCGGTGATCGCCGGGCCCGGATTGTCTGCTGGGGTCGCCAGCCAGATGGCGTCGTCCCAGCCGGTCGCTGTGGCGTGCCGAGCGATCGCCTGGCGGAGCTCATTGGATGTCTTGATCGGGTTATAGACCACCGCGCAGCGCCGCTCTGAGGGCCCATTCACAAGGGCGCCCCCTTTCGCTCAGATCCGTGCCAGCCGATCAGCCGATCAGCCGATCGACCAGATACCCAATACCGGTTGAGATATTGCGTGTCTCAACCCAGCCTCTCGACCACATCCACAAGCCGCCTTCAAAAAGCCGCCGACACGCGGCGCCGCGTCGTGTAGTGGTGACAAGCGTGCCATCTACGATGGTGCCGATCGCGCGATGGCGGCGTCGAGGCGCGGGATTTCTCGATGTTCCAATACCGACAGACCCGAGCACCTTGTCGAGGAGGAAGCTTTTGCGCTCGGCGGAGAGATCTTGTTCTTGGGGAGAATCCCATGTCGGTAGAGGATGCTGAGGCGACCGTGTTCCCGGTCGAGCATGATGCCGTGGCTTCGCTTCTCCATATGCGTGTCCAGGGTGTCAGCCTCCTCTTGCAGCTAAAGCCGACCGGCCTTCCGGTGATCTTGCATTGGGGCGCTGATCTTGGTGATCTTGATGGGCTATCGGCGGATGCACTGCTCGCCGCCTTCGGCCCGACTGGCCTCGATCCGCTGCCGTCGATGATGTCCTCGCTGGTACCGGAGCTTTCGGCTGGTTGGAGCTCGCGCGCGGCATTGGCGGGATCTCACGATGGCTACACATCCGCGGCGTCCTTCACCCGGAGCCAGGCACGGTTGATCAGCGACACGCCAGTACTACCCGGGCTCACCGAGGTCGGTGCCGACACCGTGATCATCGAAGCTGAGGATCGAGTGAACAGGCTGAGCCTCGACCTCGCCATCCAGCTCACGGACAATGGTCTAGTCCGCTGTCGTGCTGGGGTCACCAACAAGAATGTCGCCGACTACCGGCTTGAAGCCCTGGAGCTTTTCCTACCGGTCAGTGATCTGGCCACGCACCGAATCGAGTTCGACGGACCCGCGTTGTCTACCGCGGCGTTGCGGTCTGGCTCCTGGTCTGTTGATCATGTTGGGTTTGACGACCGGCCAGCCCAGCTAGCTCTGGCGGAGGCAGGAACCGGCTTTCGTCGCGGTCAGGTATGGCAAGTGCATGTTGCTTTCAGTGGTGCTGTCCAGCATCGGGTGGAGCGCACGGCCTACGGCAGGACCTATCTCGGTGGCGGGGAGTTCTTGCAGGCGGGGGAGATCGTGCTGGGCATCGGTGAGGCCTACCACTCCCCGTGGGTCGTGTGGGCTTGGGGCGACGGGCTCGATGCAGCAGCCGCGCGCCTGCACCGGCACCTGCAGCAGGAAGCGCCCCGCGACAACCGCATCATCTTCGACGCCGGCGCTCCCGCGTTCGCTCACCATGATCGGCAGGCAATGCTGAGCCTCGCCGAGTACGCCGCGGCTGTCGGTGCCGAGACGTTCCTGCTGGACATCGGTTGGTGCTCGCGCGCCGGCCTCGACCCGTACGCCGACAGTGCCGGCTTGACCGACACGGGATCGTCAGCCGATCTTGATGGGCTGCTGACGCGGATCCGCAACTTTGATCTTGAAGTCGGATTCGTGATCGAACTTGAGCTGTTCGAGGCGGACCCCGCCACTGCCCGTGATCATCCGGACTGGCTGCTGACTGTGGAGCGCGATGGGGTGAGGCGACAGGTGCTCGATCTGTCGGTGCGCCCGGCGATGGTGCACGTGTGGGAAAGGCTGACCAAGCTCCTTGACCGCCACCACGTGTCGTTGCTGAGCTGGTCGCCGCCACAAGGTGCACACCGGCCGGGAGCCACCCCGGCCCAGCACAAAAGCACACTGGCGGCGTACCGGCTGCTCGATGCGCTGCGTGAGCGTTATCCGCAGCTCACCATTCAGACGACGAGCCTCGACCTGGCGATGGCCACCAGGGCTGTCGGCGCTGATCTGTCTGGTGACTCCACTGCACGGCATGCCGACTTTGCCGGCCTCGTGCAGCTGCTGCCGCCAGGGCTGGTGTGGCAGCCAGCGCTGGACGAGCCCGACGACGCGACCTCCTCGGCGTACCGGGCGATCTCAACCTTCTTCGGCCGGCTCGGTCTGGGAATCGATCTTCGGAAGCAAGCTCCGGGCAACTTGCGCGCCATCCATCGATGGCTGGGGCTCTATAAGAAGTTTCGGGCGTTGCTGCACTCCGGAACCACGGTGCGCTCAGACGAAAGCGATCGGGGCTTCCTGGCCCACGGCGTGGTGGCCGCTGATCGCGACGAGGCGCTGTTCGCTCTGGTTTGGCTGGAACGGACGCTGGTCAGCCGGCGGATCCGCATCGACGGACTCGACCCAGCCACGTCGTACCGGATCGAAGTGATCGGGGCTCGCCCCGGCGAGGCGCAGACCGTTACACCGTCGTGGGCGTCAGGTGCTCCGGTACTGACGGGCCAGGCGCTCGGCGCGGCCGGCATCCCCTTGCCGCCGGCGCGCCGCGGCTCGGCGCTGCTGCTGCATCTCCAATCAGTCGCCTAGGCGTGTGATTTGCCGCTACTCCTCAAGGGCCTGTTCCGCAGCAGCTGCCGCCTGCTCGGCTGAGAGGGCGGCTTGGCGGAGTTCTTGGTAGTGCTTCCTCGCGGCTCGCGCCGCCTCACGAGCCTCCCGCTCGGCGGCTTCGGCTTGGCGCAGTTGGCTGCGGAGCGACTCGACCTGGTCGGCCTGTTCATCCGCGTGCTGGGTGGCCGCTTCTGCCTGCGCCTCCGCTGACTCAGCGGCTTGACGTGCGGTCGCGGCCCGTTCCCGTGCCTCGGCCGCTGCTTTCTCGGCTGCGCGACGCTGCTTCGGATCCAGTGCGTGTGCCGGCTCGGCGGGCGCCTGCTTCGCCGGCCGGCTAGGCGCCTTCGGCGGGGGCGGCGCACCAAAAGCGGACGCCAGATCAGTCGGCCCGAAACCCCCGTACGTAACGGCCTGGCTCAGCCGTCCGTTGCGTACGAGCTCAGCAATTTCGGGGTCGCCTAGCGCTGTTTGCAACGTCTGGCTGGCTTCTTGTACCGCTCCGTCCGGCGGACTGTAGCCATGCTCACGGCCTAGCTCGATTGCCCGCCGCGCCAGCGCGTCAACCGCCTTACGACGTTGCGTGGAGAGCTGGCGCAGTTCATCCCCGGCCATCCGCTGCTGCGCGTCCTGAAGGGCGGCTCCGAGTTCGAGGAGCGCGCTGACCTCGTTCGGTTCCTCACGAGCGAGCAGGTTGATCAGCCAAGCACTGCGGGTGGGTCGCCGCAGCTTGCCGATCTGCGTCGCGAGCTGGCGATCCCCCGCCTGTCGGGCCTCCGCAACGAGCTGTTGCCGTCGCTCGACGAACTCATCGGGAGAGCGGGCGTAGAGCTCGTTGGCTGCAGTCTCCAGATCCACGGGGCGGCGCCAAGTACGTCAAGCCCACAGGGCGGGTGCGAAGTTGATCGTCGTGTTATCGATCAAGCGCGTTTCGCCGACGCGAGCCGCCACTACGAAGCTAGCAAGCCCAACGTGATCATCTGGCACTTCAGCGAACGTGGCCGGATTGACGATTGTGGCGTAGTCCAGTTCAAAACACGGCTCAGCCTCGGCCCGATCCAAGACCTCGTACGCCGCCGCTCGGGCCGCAGGAACCGAGCTTTGGGTTGCCGCTTTCTCCAACGCGGCGGAAAGGCTTCGCGCCACGGCGCGTTCGTTAGCGGTGAGGAAGACATTCCGACTGGACAGTGCCAACCCGTCAGGCTCTCGGACGATCGGTGCGCCGATGATCTCTATTGCGATGTTCAGGTCGGTCACCATTCGCTGAATGCAGGCGAGTTGCTGCGCGTCCTTCTCGCCGAAGACGGTGACGTGCGGGCGGATGATGTTGAACAACTTCAGGACGACCGTGAGCATTCCGTTGAAGTGGCCGGGCCGGGAGTGTCCCTCGAGCACCGACCCGAGGGTGCCGGCGTCCAGGCTGACCTGGCGGCCAGGGGGGTATAGATCCCTGACGCTCGGCACGAAGACGATGTCGACGCCGTCAGCCTCGCAGACGCGAAGATCGTCCTCGAGGGGTCGTGGGTAGCGGGCATAGTCCTCGCCCGGTCCGAATTGCAGCGGGTTGACGAAGATGCTGATTACAACGACATCGCCCAGCGTCTTGGCCAGCCTGATAAGCGAGCGATGTCCGTCGTGCAGAGCGCCCATCGTGGCCACGTAGGCAACTCGTCGGGCTGTGGACCCCTCGAGGGTGCCGCGGAGCGCGGCGTACTCGGCAACACTACGAGCGATCTTCATGACCTGCCCTCGAGACTAGGAATCGTTGAAGCGAACGTGTGCTGCTCGCTTGGGAACGTGCCGTCCTTGACATCATCGACGTACGCGGCGGCCGCGTCGCCGATGATCTTGGCCAGATCAGCGTACTGCTTTACAAAACGCTGCATCCGGCCGCGCCGCAGCCCGGCCATGTCTTGCCAGACGAGGACTTGTGAGTCGCAGTCCGGGCCGGCACCGATGCCGACCGTTGGGATGTCGAGTTCAGCTGTGACTTGTCGAGCCAGGTCACCGGGCACCATCTCCAAGACGACGCCGAACGCACCCGCATCCGCGACGGCGTGCGCGTCGGTCAGCAGCCGCCGCGCGTCATCGCCGCGGCCTTGCACCCGATAGCCGCCGAGCTGGTGTTCGCTCTGAGGAGTGAACCCGATGTGCGCCATCACCGGGATGCCAGCGCCGGTCACCTTGCGGATCTGCTCAGCTACGCGTCGCCCACCCTCGAACTTCACAGCGTGGCAGCCGCCCTCCTTCATGAAGCGGATCGAGGTCTCCAGAGCCTGCGAAGGGCCGTCCTCGTACGAACCGAAGGGCAGGTCGGCGATGACGAAAGCTCGTTTCGTGGACTTCACCACGGCGCGCACCAGTGGCAGCAGCTCCTCAACCGTGACGGGCAGCGTGGTTTCGTAGGCGTAGACATTGTTGGCCGCGGAGTCACCGACCAGCAATGCCCAGACGCCGGCCTCGTCAAACAGCTCGGCGGTGTACTGGTCGTAGCTGGTCAGCATGGCCCAGCGCTCGTGTTGGCGCTTTGCGTTGTAGAAGTCGGTGATGCGGATCCTGCGCACCGGCGCCGCCGCCCCCGGGCGGCCTGACTCAAGAGGAGGACTGGTATCGGTCACTGCTTCAGCCTCACATCTGCTGAACCTAACGCATCACTCCACACCGCGGGTCTCGTCCCGGACACGCGAAGACGGTGCCGGATTGTGCCGCTTGGTAGCGGCGGGGCGGATTGTGCCGCATAGTAGTCGCGGCATAACCCGCCCCGTTATCCGAAACTGTTCTCAGAGTCGGGAGAGAACCAGCGAAGATCGGGTACGAGAGACACCCGGATGGTTGCGGATGATACCGAGCACCTTCTCGAAGTGGTCCGTGTCGGCGGCTCGTACCCGGAGGATCCCGTCTGCTTCGCCGGTGACGGTGTACGCCTCAACAACTTCGGGGATAGTGCTCACCATTTCGCGCATCCGGTCCGGCGGCACTCGGCCCTCGCAGTAGACCTCGACAAAGGCCTCAATCGTCCAACCCAGAGCCGCAGGCTCAATGTCGGCCGTGAATCGCCGGATCACACCGCTTAACCGGAGCCGGTCAACGCGTCGCTTGGTGGCCGCTGTGGACAGCCCAACATGATGCCCGAGCATGGCGAAGCTTTCCCGACCGTGGTCTGTCAGCCGCGCAAGAATCTTGTGATCGATCTCGTCAAGACGCAACACAGTCTCCTCGGTTTCATTGATCACACTATCTGACTTGCGCCCTTTCGGACCCTACCCTTCAAGAGTGACAACCACAGTGCTGAACCACGCCGGGCACCCGGTACGACGGGCGAAACTTCGGCACTATCTGATGTGCCCGCCGACCTATTTCGACGTGGCCTATTCGATCAACCCGTGGATGGATCCGAGCGGGCATATAGACCATGCCCTGGCCGTCCGGCAATGGTCAGGGCTTGTTGACGCTTACCGCTCGACAGGCCATCGAGTTGACCTTTTGGAGCCGCTGCCCGGCCTGCCAGACATGGTCTTCGCTGCGAACGGCGCAACAGTGGTGGATGGCCGCACATTGCCGGCCAAATTCGCCAACCCGGAACGCGAGGCAGAAGCCGCGATACACGCGGCGTGGCATCAGCGGAACGGCATCTTGTACGGCGGCGGAGCTGCGCAGCCGGCGGTCGCCGTCAATGAGGCCGAGGGCGACTTCGCCGTGCTGTCGAGGAGCATCCTCGCCGGCTACGGCTTCCGAACAACCCCAGAAGCTCATCGTGAGCTTGCCACGCTGACGGGTCGCGAAGTGATCAGCCTTGAGCTGGTGGACCCGCGGCTCTTCCATCTCGATCTTGCTCTGGCCGTGCTCGATGACGAGCGTGATCACATTGCGTACTATCCGGACGCATTCAGTAAGGGGAGTCGTCGGCTGCTGGCTGGACTGTTCCCCGATGCTCTCATCGCGAGCGAACTTGACGCGTACGCCTTCGGACTCAATACGGTCAGCGACGGGCTGCACGTGTTCATCCCTGCGGGTGCACGTCAGCTGCGCGAAGGACTTGCTGCCGCCGGGTACTGGCCGATTTCGGTCGATCTCAGCGAGCTGATCAAGGGCGGTGGCGGCGTGAAGTGTTGCACCCAGGAGATCAGGCCTGCGCGCAACACTCGTGCGACGAGCGTCGGACTCGCGCCGCTGCTGCCCGACGAGCGAGTCGAGCGGCCAGCGCCTTTCCGCCTGCGAGCGAGTGAGGAAGACAGCAGCTTCCAGCGCGACGTGCGCGAAGAGCACCACATAAGAAGGGCAGGAGCATCATCGTGATCACCACAGACCACACCCTTACGCATGCCAGCCACTTGCTTCATCTCGAGGATGAGCACGTCGCTCACAACTACCACCCGCTGGACGTTGTGGTAGCAAGCGGATCCGGCGCGGTGCTCACCGACACCGACGGTGAGCAGTACCTGGATTTCCTCGCGGCGTACTCGGCTGCGAACTTCGGACACCGTCACCCGGCACTGGTAGCCGCCGCCAAGGAGCAGCTCGAGCGACTCACGCTGACGTCACGTGCCTTCCACCATGATCAGCTGGCTCCCTTTGCGGAAAGCCTGGCTGCGTTGCTCGGCAAGGAAATGGTACTGCCGATGAACACCGGCGCCGAGGCTGTGGAATCCGCGATCAAGGTCGCGCGCAAGTGGGGTTATGAGGTCAAGGGTGTGCCAGATGGTCGGGCTGTGATCATAGTTGCCTCCGGCAACTTCCATGGCCGTACGACGACGATCATCAGCTTCTCCGACGATCCATTGGCGCATGATCATTTCGGGCCGTACACCCCGGGTTTCGTCTCGGTGCCTTACGGTGATCTTGAGGCGCTCCGCGACGCGATCACCGATGATGTCGTCGCAGTCCTGCTGGAGCCGATCCAGGGGGAGTCAGGCGTACGGATCCCGCCCCCGGGGTACATGGCTGGAGTGCGCGAGCTGACGAGTCAGCATCGGGTGCTGTTCATCGCCGACGAGATCCAGTCCGGGCTCGGGCGTACGGGCCGCACTCTCGCGTTGGAGCATGAGAATGTCATCGCTGACGTCTACCTGCTGGGCAAGGCGCTGGGCGGTGGCCTCGTGCCGGTGTCAGCGGTCGTTGCTGATCATGACGTGCTCGGTGTACTGCAACCGGGCCAGCACGGCAGCACCTTCGGTGGGAACGCGCTCGCCTGCGCGATCGGGCTCGCCGTCGTCCGGCTGCTGGAGACCGGCAGTTATCAGCAGCGCGCAGCCGAGTTAGGCCTTCAGCTGCGGGAGCGGCTGGATCGCATGGTCGGACGCGGCGTGGTCGCGGTCCGCTCACGCGGCTTGTGGGCCGGCGTTGACGTCGATCCCCGTCTCGGCACCGGTCGTGACGTCTGTGAGGCGCTGGCCCGGCGCCGTGTGCTGGCCAAGGACACGCACGGCTCCACGCTCCGGCTGGCCCCGCCCCTGGTGATCAGCGAAGCGCAGCTCGATCACGGTCTCGACCAACTCGAACTGACGCTGCACGACCTCAGCTAGCCTCGCTTGCCGACAAGTCCGGCAACAGGTGAATGTCGGGCTCCGGCGCACTCGGCCTGTGCCGTGGTCCGCCAGGATAGGGGCATGACGGCACAGGATCCGGACGCCGACGCGCGCCGACGGTCAGGGGAGGCCTTGCGGGACGGCGACCCGACCGGCTGGTTTGAACAGCTCTACGCTGACGCTGCGCAGGGGCAGGCGATCGTGCCGTGGGATCGCCGGGCACCCCACCCGCTGCTGGTCGAGTGGGTCAAGCAGCAACCGACCAAGTCGGGGTGCCGCACGCTGGTGGTGGGTTCGGGACTGGGCGATGACGCGGCGTTCCTCGCGGCTCATGGATACCGTGTGATCGCCTTCGACATCTCGAAATCCGCGATCGAATCGGCACGGCGCCGCTTCCCAATGAGCCCGGTGGATTTCCGGGTCGCCGATCTGCTGAATCCGCCGGCGGAGTGGCGTCAGCGTTTCGATCTTGTGGTGGAGACCTACACCACGCAGTCGCTGCCCGTGCGCCTGCGTCCAACCGTCACCCTCCACATTGGCCGCTTCGTCGCGCCGGGAGGCACGCTGGTGGTGCTAGCCGTCGCAGGCGCGGGTGATGAACCGGTCGATGGGCCGCCATGGCCACTCAGCCGTACCGACATTGAGTCGTTTGCCGTAGAAGGTCTGGAGCTGATGAGCGCGGAAGAGGTCCGCGATCCGCCCGGGATGCATCACTGGCGAGCCGTCTTTACCCGCCCTCCAGACTGAGCTTCTGCGGCTGAAATTCCGCAGCCTCAGTCAGCGAGCGATCTCAAGTGACGGGCCGTTGTGCCCGTAGGGTTGGCGGAAACAGGCCTGGCGTAGAGGAGGAGTTGCCGTGGCGGGCAAGACCGTCATCACCTTCGGCACATTCGACGTATTCCACGTCGGCCACGTACGCGTGCTCAACCGGTCGGCTGCTCTCGGTGACCGGCTCATCGTGGGTGTTTCCTCGGACAGGCTGAACTTTTCCAAGAAGGGTCGTAATCCGGTCTTCAGTCAGGAGGAACGCCTCGAGATCGTTGCCAATGTCAAGGCTGTCGACGCGGTCTTCATCGAGGAAAGCCTCGAGCAGAAACGTGACTACGTGCTGGAGCACCAGGCCGACATCTTGGTGATGGGCGATGACTGGAGAGGCAAGTTCGACTACCTCAACGACATCTGTCAGGTGGTGTACCTGCCGCGTACGCCGTCGGTCTCGACGACCGCGATCATCGAGCACATCGTCGGCAACTCCTGACTGGTGTGCCGGCTGCGAGCGTCGGGAATCGGCGGCAACAAGCCAACATCGCAGCGAGCGGTAGCGAGCAATCAACA
The DNA here is from genome assembly GCA_035535875.1 of Propionibacteriaceae bacterium. GTDB lineage: Bacteria > Actinomycetota > Actinomycetes > Propionibacteriales > Propionibacteriaceae > Microlunatus. The sequence goes on along the minus strand of DATLPF010000053.1, from coordinate 2,904 downwards.
CTGCGCGATGCGCGAGCAGCCGCAGAGAGAAATGGCGGCCCACCAGTCTGACGAGGACAGATGGGCCAGGGCTGAGCATGCCACGAGTGAGGTATGAGCGATGGCGCCGGGGGTAGCCGAGGTGGCAGCCCAAGCCTGTTTGGGTAATACTCCGGCGGGGTTTTAACACTGTAACTGGCAACCGTGCAGGGGTGATGACGTGAAATGACCGACAACCGACCGGTGAATGCCAGCGATGACATCGACGAGACGGACGGCCGCGACGAGTCCCTGAACGAGCGGATGGACCGGAACTGGAACGAGATCCTGCAGGAGTTGCGGGTTACCCAGACCGGTACGCAGATCTTCACAGGATTCTTGCTCACCATCGCATTCCAGACGAGGTTCGGCGAGCTGACGACCTTCCAGATTCGGGTCTATCTCGTTCTCGTGATCGCCGCCGTGCTGACGACCGCATGCGGATTGGCGCCGGTGAACCTGCATCGGGGCTTGTTCCGCAGGGGCGCAAAGGTGACCATCGTGCAGACCGCGCACATCATCATGCGCATCACACTGGCGGGCGTAGCAGTCATGCTGATCGGGACGGTGCTGTTGATCTTCGATCTGGTGGTGGATCGTACTGCGGCGCTCGTCGCTGCGGGTGTCATGCTGCTCGTCGTGATCATCCTTGCCGTGCTGCCGCCCATCCTGCGATCCAACCGGTCCACGCATTCAGCAGACGGTCAAAGCGAGATCAGCTGAAAGGAGACGATCATGCCAGGCAAGAAGAAGCCAGGCCCGAGCGTCAAGGACGACAAGGTATACGAGGCGATTCGTGATCAAGGCGGGTCTAAGGAGAAGGCGGCTCGGATCGCCAACGCATCGGCGGCGCGCAGCCGATCCTCGGTTGGTAAGAAGGGTGGCAAGTCCGGCTCGTACGACGACTGGAAGGTCGAAGACTTGCGCAAGCGGGCCAAGGAACTCGGCATCTCGGGCTACTCGGGTAAGAAGAAGTCCGAACTGATATCGATGCTGCGTAATCACTGATTAGCTAGTGCTCCGGCCGGCGCTTGGACAGCCCGCGCGGCCAGCCGTGGGCGATAGGAGGGGAATCGGTGCGGGTGTCGGGGCGGGCAGCCGGGCTGATCCTCTCGATTGGCCTGCTTTGCGGGTGTAGCCAGCAGGCTGAGCCACAGAGGATCTGATTCACGCTTTGAGCGAAGCTCACATCGCCATCGCGAGCAGCATCCTCGGCATCCTGCTGTACGACCAGCAGAGATCGACGCGAGCTGCGACTGAGATGTTGCTCGGCGACATGGCCGAGCAGATCGTGGATGCCGAGCGCGCACCGGAACCCGTCAGCATCGACAGTGAGCAGACCGAGTCGGACCGCGATGCCGCGCTGGCTGCAGTCCACGCCGGCGTGGCTGCCAGGCTGACGAGTCGCGACCAGCTGGAGCAGCATGGCGCCGTCGACAGCACTGCGGACCTGGAATCGGCCGCTCACGAGGTGGATGGGTTGCTGGACGAGCTCAGAAGCAGCCGATGAAGAAGGTCCTCGGCCTCGCTCTCGGCATCCTGACCGCAATTGGCGGGTTCCTTGATATCGGAGATTTGGTGATTAACGCGGTCGTTGGCTCGCGGTTCGGGCTCTCACTCGGTTGGGCCGTGGTGGTCGGAGTGATCGGCATCTGCATCTTTGCGCAGATGTCGGGCAGGGTGGCGGCCGTGAGCGGCCGTGCGACGTTCGAGCTGATCCGTGAGCGGCTTGGCCCCCGGCTCGCGGTACTGAACCTCGGCGCCTCCTTCATGATCAACTTAATGACCCTGACCGCGGAGATTGGTGGCGTGGCCCTGGCGCTCCAGCTGGCCAGCAGCGTTTCCTATCTACTCTGGGTACCGTTCGCCGCTGTGGCGGTCTGGCTGGTGATCTGGCGCGTGAAGTTCTCGATCATGGAGAACGTCGCCGGCCTTGTCGGGCTCTGCTTGATCGGCTTCGCGGTGGCGCTCTTCCTGCTCGGGCCGGACTGGGCCGAACTAGGGCGACAGCCGTCTAAGGTGTCGCCACGAGCACTGAGCACATCTCGACGTATTGGTTCTATGCGGTTGCGCTGTTCGGCGCAGCGATGACGCCGTACGAGGTCTTCTTCTTCTCATCGGGCGCTGTTGAGGAGGGCTGGACCGTCAAGGACCTCGCGCTGTCACGAGCAAATGTGCTGGTGGGATTCCCACTCGGAGGACTGCTCTCGCTGGCCATTGCCGGCTGTGCTGCTGTCGTGCTCTTGCCCCAGCTCATCGCGGTGACCGCGCTATCCCAGGTGATGCTTCCGGTCGCCATGGCCGGCGGAAAGCTGTTGCTTGCGTTGATCATTCTCGGGATCGTTGCCGCCACTGCCGGGGCCGCGTTGGAGACCACATTGTCCGCCGGCTACACGATCGCACAGTTCCTGGGCTGGTCGTGGGGCAAGTTCCGGCCGCCGGCGCTGGCCGCCGGCTTCCATCTATTGATGATCATTTGCCTGATCGTCGGAGTCGGCACTCTGATGACTGGAATTGACCCGATCAAGGTGACCGAGATCTCTGTGGTCTTCTCGGCCGTAGCGCTGCCGCTCACCTACCTCCCGATCCTGATTGTGGCCAACGACCCCGAGTTCATGGGTGAGCATGTCAACGGGCAGGCGTTGAATGGCGGCGCCCTGATCTATTGGTGATCATTCTCGCCGCGGCGATCGCCGCCTCGCATCTTCGGCGGACGTCCGCCTGTGTCGCGCATGCAGCGTACGTCGTGGGTCGCCATCGTGGAGATCGGTGTTGTGATCAAGTTGGCGGTTGGCCGGGACACCAGAGATCTCGCATGGACCGAGCGGTGGGTCCGGGACCACGTCATCGGACGCATCCCGGGGGGCCGCCACAATCCCGGCCAGG
>DATLPF010000052.1:0-40162 GCA_035535875.1 Propionibacteriaceae bacterium | reverse complement strand
GAGGGTTGGTCTTTCATTTTCAGTAAGCGTCCGCAGGCCTCATCCAACCCATCGTGCAAACGCTGTCCGTGGGGCCGCTCATCCAGAATCTGGGAGGTCTGCCCGTTCTCGTCTTCGATGCTGCTGGTCCGCGGCTTGGTGAGCGGATCCAGGATGGCATTGAGTTGGGCGCCGACGGTGGTGGTGAGTTTGCCTGCCAGGTGCCACATGCCATCGCGGCGTTGCTTCAACTCCACATAGCGGCGGTCTTGTTGTAGTTGGTCATCAATGGGTGCCGGACCGTCGGGATCGGCAGCATTGACCACGTGTAGGGCGTAGCGGCGCAGATCGGTGGGTCCCAGGGTGGGTGCGTACTGGGTGAGCAGCTCCTCCGCTGTGTCGACAGCGTGGGGGTGGAGGTCGGGTCGGGAGAGTTTCTGCATGGCCCGTTCCACAATCTGCACCTTCTCAGTCGACACAGCACCTTGACGTTGCAGCGCCGCCAGACGCGGCAATACCTGTTCTAACTGTTCACCGAGCATCGACATCCGGGGTCCAACGGCTGCTGCGGCCCGGACCCGGGAGGCAGCCTCACCTGGGGAGAGTTGCAACACCTGCACCAAAAACCCGGTCAAGGAAGAGGCACAGTGGCTGCCGGCCAGATCGGTGGCCTCAGCATCAGCGATCAGGCTGTGGTCGATGAGTGGTAGCCGGTTGCGGAAGGTTTCGAACCGTCGCCAGACGGCTACCTTCTGATCTGCTGTGAGTTGATCAAGCCCACCGGTTTCAACGGTCTCTAAGAGTTCGGCGAAGTCGTCATTGAGTTTGTCGAGGACCACATCCAGCCGGCCGCGCTCCGTGCGCTGCTCTGCTGGATCCCCGAGTTCCATGCTCCAATTCTATTCAAACATGTGTTCGAAAGCAAGCGGTCTTCCCAACAAAATAAGGAAAGTTGACGCCTGGAACTGCACCTTGCCGCCCAACCCCACCCTGGACAAGCCCCTCCCCAACATTCCTCCGGACCTCTTGCTCTTGAACCCAGCGAGGACGACGCCACACTCCAAAAGCCGGAAGCAGGTCCAAGATCACCCGGAAGCAGGTCCAAGATCACCGGTCGCGATCCTGCCGCTAGCCAACCTGCAACTGCCCCCGCACGGCAACCAAATGCCGACGCATCTCCTCCCGCGCCCCATCGGCATCACCCCGGCGAAGCACAGACAGCAACTTCCGATGCCCCTCAATCGCTGCCCGGGCCGATTCAGGACTACCGCGAGCACGGTAGTGGATGGACTGCACCTGGCCGAGGCTGGCGAGGGTGGCTTGCAGCACCCTGTTCCTAGATGCCTCGGCGACTGCGTTATGGAACGCAAGTGCGAGCTGATTGAACTCGTCCGGTTGGTCGACCACCGGTTCCGATTGATCAACAAGCTCCTCCAGCCGGTCCCATTCTTCGACCGGCGTGCGCAGCGCGGCGAGGGCGGCCATGGCCGGCTCGACCGAGCTCTGCGCGTCGAGCATCTCCTCTGGGCCCACGCCGACTAGGTGGTAGGCCACCGCAAGCCCATCAGATGCGTTTGCCAGCCGATCTGCCGGCGACACCTCAGCCGTCAGCGCGCGATATCCGCCGGCCCAGTAGACCAGAGGCTCACCGGTGCGACCGCCGGCCGCGGCCACCCGGCCGACGAGGATCTCGTGGTCGCCTCCGGGGAGCAGGTCCTCGACTGTGCAGTCGAACCAACTGAGGCAGCCGTCGATGATCGGCGCGCCGGTCTGCCGGGCCGTTGTCGGCACTGTTGCAAACCCCGCAGGCTCGGGCGTACGCCCTCGTGTCGCGAAGTAAGCCGCTACCTGTTCTTGATCACTTGCCAGCACACTGACCGCAAAGGCCTCGGCCGATCGCACGAACTCAAGCAATGAGCTGGATCGGTTGATCGACACGGTGACCAGGAGCGGGTTCAACGACAAAGATGCGAACGACGACACCGTCATGCCGTAGTGACCTTGGGAGGCTCTCGTCGTGACGACCGTTACGCCGGAAGCGAACCGTCCGGCAGCCTGCCTAAATGCATGCCCGGAATCGTGGATCACCCGCGATCAACCTTTGATTGGGCGGCCACACCGTCGAGAAATAGGTCGACCAGTTTGTGTGCCCTCTCACGGTTGGAAACGTCCCGCTCAGCCGTCTGGCGTACCAGCTCCTCGACATTCATACCCAACTTGGTGATGTCCTCGGCGCCGCCGGTGGCTATCCAGCTAGCGAGGATCGCGGAGCTCATCTCGGGATGGAACTGTACGGCGAGATTCTGACCAAGGATGAATGCCTGTGACGAGTTGGCGTTGCGAGCTAGTTCGGTCGCCCCTTCTGGTAGCTCCCAGCGGTCGTAATGCCATTGGAACCACTCGCCCGCAGGAACGACGGATTCGTCGTCGGACTCGATCTCGACCCAGCCGAGCTCTGGTGCTGCGGACCGAGACACTGATCCGCCGTGCGCTGCAGCGAGCAGCTGCCCGCCGAAACAAATCCCGAAGACCGGCACGTGATCAACGTGAGCCCCACGCAACATGGCGAGCTCTGGCAACACCCAAGACCCAATGATTTCATGATCATATACAGACCAGGGAGCGCCCATGGAGATGATCACGTCAAAGTCCGTCGGATCTGGGAACTGGGTCTTGACATTGGGCGATTGGAAGTCGTCCTCCGACACCACCTGGTGAAGGACCAAGTCGTAGCCGCGCTCGGTAAACCGTTCGCCGACGAAGCCTGGCGTGCAGATGTGATCGTGCTGGATCATGAGGGCGCGCACGGCCCGAGTCTAATTTGGATGCGAACGATCAGCTGGCTCATCCCTTGTCCACGACGCTCGTGGACCGCTATCGTTCGTATCCGAACAAATGTTGGCTGCTGCGACAGGCGGACGCGATTGTGACAGTGACGACCACGAAGACCATCATTCGCGAGCACGAGACCGACCTGGTGATCCAAGAGGCGCGGGCCGTCGCCGACGACGTCGTAGCGCTCACTCTCGCCGACCCGCGCGGCATCGAGCTGCCGGCGTGGACACCAGGCGCCCACATCGACTTCATTCTTGGCGATGACCTGACCCGCCAGTACTCGCTGTGCAGCAGCCCGTCGAAACCCGCTGCCTGGCGCGTCGGCGTGCTTCGCGCGCCGGACAGCCGCGGTGGTTCGGAGCGAGTGCACAGCGCGCTAGCTCCGGGCGCGACGGTCCGGGTTCGCGGGCCGCGTAACCACTTTCCCCTGGTTACCAGCCCGCGCTACCTGTTCATCGCAGGCGGCATTGGGATAACGCCGATGCTGCCCATGATCGCGGAGGCTGAAGCGGCCGGCGCCGAATGGCGGCTGCTCTACGGCGGCCGCGAACGGGCGTCAATGGCCTTCCTCGACGAACTCGCCCCCTACGGCGAGCGGGTGACGATTGTGCCGCAAGACGAGATGGGCATGCTCGATCTCGAATCCGTCCTGGGAACGCCGCGACCAGACACGCTGGTGTATTGCTGCGGCCCCGAAGGTCTCCTCAGTGCAGTCGAGAAATTTTGCGAGAACTGGCCACCCGGTGCGCTTCACCTGGAACGGTTCTCCGCCAAGCCGCAGAAGCCGGCTGCCGAGGCGGACTCGTCGTTCGAGCTGGTGTTGGAGCGCTCCGGGCTGACCTTGCAGGTGCCACCCGACAAGTCTGTACTCGAGGTGATCAGGGCCGCGGGCGTCAGCGTTCTCGCATCATGTCTAGAAGGCGTCTGCGGAACCTGTGAGACCGAGGTCATCGATGGCGATGTTGATCACCGCGACTCTGTTCTCAATGAGGAGGAGCGAGCCGCGAACGAATACATGATGGTGTGCGTTTCCCGCTGCCGTTCCCCCCGGCTGACCCTTGACCTCTGAGGAGATAAAGCAATGAGCCCAGAAACGTCAGCCCGCGGCCGTCTGACGCGAGTCCACCCCCGCAACTGTTGGTACATGCTGGCGACCAGCGATGAGGTCGGTCGGGAACCGCTGGGTCGGCGCGCCCTCGGTACCGGAGTCGTCTTGTACCGCACCACTGATAGAACACCTGTCGCGCTCGAAGACCGGTGCGCACACCGGCCGTACCCGCTCAGCCTCGGCCACGTCGACGGGGACCACATCGTCTCCGGCTACTCAGGTTTCGTCTACGACGCCCAAGGCTTCTGTGTCCATGTGCCGACGCAGAGCGAGATCCCGGTTGGCGCTCGAGTACGCGCGTTCCCCGTCCATGAAGATGGCGTTTTCGTGTGGGGCTGGCTGGGTGAACCCTCGCTCGCCGCCCTACGTCCACCGCCCGTCACCCCATGGCTCAGCGACCCGGGCTGGGCGACCATCGGCGATGAATGGGAGACCAAAGCCGACCTACTGCTGCTCCACGAGAACTTCGCCGACATCACCCATGTCGCGGTCGTCGACCCTTATATCGCGCCGCCCGTATTGCGCAGCTCACCACCACCGCTTGAGGTGGAGGTCACGGAAACAACGGTTTCGTTCTCTCGAACGTATGAGCCTGCTCCGATCCCTGCATGGCAGGCAGAGCTTCTCGGACTGCCAGCCGATGCCGAGCACGTCCAGCATGAGCAAGGCGCCTTCGTGACGCCGGGTCTTTGGGTCGACCGGTGGGACGTTCATGTGGATTCCGGACCCAATGAGACGAAGATTCACACCTTCCGCTTCACCCACGCCGTCACGCCGATTGCTCCAGGCAGAACCCGGCACGCGTGGCGGGTAAGCCGAAACTTCGCGCTCGGTGAGCAGGCTGGAAAGGTGCTGCTGCCGATCTTCACCGACTACTACCGCCGCGTTCAGGGAATCCTCGAGACCATGCAGGACGTGCTCGATGCCGACGGGCCTCGTAGAGAGATCAATGTCAGCGCCGACGCCGCAGCTCTCCAGGTGCGCAAGATCATCCGCAATATGGTGGCCGATGAGACCGGCACTGGGTTTGGGCGGGACCGCTCTGTGGGGAGCCGGGCGGCCCACGCTCGCTGAGCCTTTGGCTAATGCCGGGAGCGCAGTGCGTGCTTAACCCGACGGCGGCGAGTACTGGCTCAGCGTGAAGACCGCGCCCTGCGGATCGCGGATCTCCGCGTCTCGCGTCCAGTCGGTGTCCGTGGTGGACAGCACGGTCGCACCGAGGTGCTCGGCGGCTGCGGCGGAGTCATCGCGGTCGGCGACCGTGAAGGTCACATGCCAGTGCGGTTGTTCCCCGTCCTGCTCTGTAACCAGCCAACCGAAGGCATCGGCGAAACCGGGTGGCACTGAATCGCCGGACTGCCTCTCGTGGATCCCGGGGTCGGAGGTCGCGGCCAAGTGATCGCCATAGCCCGGTTGCCGGATCATGGTCGCGAAACCGATGTCGTCGAATACCCAGCCGAAAACGCGAGCATAGAAGGCGACCGACGCTGCCGGATCGGCCGCGTGCAGATCACTGAAATTCCATGCGCCGGGGGTGTTGGCCACTTGCGCCCCAAGTCGCCTCCCGGCTTGCCACAAACGGAACGGCACGCCGCCTGTATCCACGCACGAGGCAGTTCGGCCGGCCTCGCCGACATTCGACGGTGGCTCAGTCACGCGGCCTCCGGCCGCCGCCACCCGGGCGGCTGCCTCGTCGATCTCCCGAGCCGCGATGTAGGTATTCCAGGTCGCGGAAGACGTTGCTAGGCCGTTCTCAGCGGACGGCCGGCCGATCCCCACTGCATCCTGGCCGTCGAGTTGAGCAATGAGGTAGCGGCGCTTCCGCTCGGCCTCGAGGAATCTCCAACCGAAGAGAACACCGTAGAACCTGGCCGCTTCCTCGACGTCGGCCACTTCAACGTCCACCCAGCAGGTGACACCCTCGGGATAGGTCCGCGGCTCACTCATCAGCTTCTCCTCCGCTCTGCTCTGCTCATTGATTCCTCACCACTCAGCGATGGATCCATCCTCATGTCGCCACATCGGGTTGCGCCACCGATGGCCCTGCTGCGGCGTTCTTTGACGTAGTCCTCGTTGAGGTCGATGCCGAGGCCCGGTCCGCTGGGGATAGTGACAAACCCGGCCGCATAGTCGATTACCGATCAGTCAGGTAGTCAAGCAGATCGTTGCCGATGTTGAGTAGATGCCGAGGCTCTGTTCTTGGATGAAGGCGTTGTGCGTGCGGAACAGCCAACGAGGCGGCACTCCGTAGGTCGTGAGCCGGGTGATCTTCATCTGTGTCTCAGCGGCCCGGCTCGATCAGCACCTTCATTTCCTCACCACGGCGCAAGCTGTCGATGGCAGCGACCGACTCCTCTAGCGGAAAGATCTTGCTGATCAAGCGGCGAGCGTCCAATTTGCGCGTATGCACCAGATTGATGGCATCCTCGATGTCGCGGTGTTGATAGATGCGCGTGCCGATGATCGTGATCTCATCGAACATCACCGAGAGCAGGTCTACGCCGTGCAATCCCGGCTGATAGGCGCCGACGATGATGGCAGTGCCAGCGGCTCGCAACCAGCTGAGCAGTTCGGCGGCTACCGAGGTGTGGCCGGATGCGTCGAAGACGATGTCCGCCCCGTGACCAAGATCATCTGGGCTTTCGACGATCTTGATTCCGAGCTCCGTCGCGTATTGCCGGCGTGGGGCCGAGGGCTCCGACATCGTGACGGTTGCGCCCGCCGCGCTGGAAAGCAAGCCGACCAGGCAGCCGACGGGACCACCTCCGACCACATGGGCGCGGTCGCCCAGGGCCAGTTCCGATCGTCGTACAGCGCGTACCGCGACCGCCACAGGCTCGATCAGCGCGGCCGCGACAAGATCAATATCTGACGGCAGGGGGTAAATGCCTCCTCCAGGTACGACAGCGCGGGGCGCGACGCCTCCCGGATAGTCGATCCCAACCAAGGTGAGGCTGCGGCAAACATTGGTACGGCCAGCCAGGCAGGCCGCGCAACACCCGCAGGACACCGTCGGATTGACGAAGACGGGTTGGCCGATAGGCAGATCGCCGTGCGGCTCGGCGAGGTGGCCGACGAATTCATGCCCCAGGACCGTGCCGGGTTGAGCACGCGGATGCTCACCGGCTGCGATATGCAGGTCGCTGCCGCAAATACCCGCGTACGCGACGTCCACTCCCACCCAGCCCGTAGGGGATTGAGGCACCGCAACCGGCCGGACGGCCACAACATCGCCGCCTTCCCAGACCAGCGCGTTCTGTTGAGTCATGGTCGGCCCACCTTGCTCAGCACTCGGTTGTTTCGTGATCTGGAAGAGTTCTGTAGACGACAGCATCCTATGAAGCCCCGTGATGCCGCCGGATGTTAGGACGTGAACTCCATGAGGTGGACGAGACGTGGCGACTCGACCAGGATGCCGATGGCGACCGAGGAAAGCTTGAGCGGATGGAGTACGTCCGTCGAGAGCCCGATCCCGCCGATCGGAGGGCGAAGCTCGTCGTACCGACCGCGCTTGGCCTGCAGCAGCGGGCCAGAATCGACGCCGCGATGGCCGGCATCGAGAGCGAGATCGCCGAGCGCCTGGGGACGAAGCGGTATCGCGCGTTCAAGGACGCCTTCCAGCAGGTCGCCGTCGCCTTGTCCCACCCGGAGGTCCTGGGGCCGCCGTAGAGGCTGCCCTTCACTGTGGCGGGCGAAGCGGAGGCTTTAGGGTCCTGGGGCCGTATGTCATCTCCGCCGTGTGAGCAACGTTGTCGGTGTATCGGCGCGCCCCCACCGGCCGGGAACGCCGGTCAAGCCGAGGCTGCCAATGGCGTCGGGAACGTACGGTGTGCTGGTCAGCTGATGGCCATGCGGCTCGAGGCCGAGCAGCACGCGGATTAGCAGCAGCGGCGTACCGGCAGCCCAGGCCTGGGGCGAACAGGCGGTCGGGTATTGCACGGGGAACTTGGTCAGCGAGCGCGGGTAGCCTGCGAAGACTTCCGGAAGCCGATTATCGAAGTGGGCGGCTGCCTCGAACATGGCAATGGCGATCCGACCGGCCTCTTCGCGCCGCCGGTAGCGGGCGAGGCCCGCGGCGATCAGCCCGTTGTCATGAGGCCATACCGTGCCGTCGTGGTAACTGAGCGGGTTGAACGCCGCCTGCCCGGTGGCCAGTGTGCGTACTCCCCAGCCGCTAAACAGCCGGTCACCCATGATGTGATCGACGACGGCATCGACCTTGGACTCGTCCACGATCCCGCTCCACAGCAGCTGGCCCATGTTCGAGGTCAGAGTCCGCACCTGATGTTTGTCGCCGTCCAGCGCGAGGGCAAAGAAGTCGCCCTCGGCGACCCAGAAATCGGAATTGAATCGGGCCTTGAGGTCGGCCGCGTCGCGTTCGAGCCGGTCCGCCGTTGCGGTGTCGTGCCACACCTCCCGAGCCAGTCGGGCCGTACGGAGCCGCGCGTCATACGCATAGCCCTGCAGCTCGCAGGTGGCTCGGGGCAGACTCGCTAGCTCCCCATCGGGGTGCACGATGGAGTCCCAGGAGTCCTTCCAGGCCTGGTTCTCTAGTCCACTGTCAAGGTTGCGGCGCTGGTATTCCAGATAGCCGTCGCCGTCCAGATCACCGTGGTGTTCCAGCCAATCCAGCGCAGCTCGCGCCTGCGGCTCCAACTCGACCACCAGATCGGTGTCGCCGGACCAGCGTTCGTATTCGTCAAGCAAGATCAAGAACAGCGGTGTGGAGTCCGCGGACCCGTAGTACGGCGACTGCGGCCAGTCCCCGAAGTAGGTGAGTTCACCGAAGCGCAGCTCGTGCAGGATCTTGCCAGGCTCCGCGTCTCGGAAGTCGTCCCGTTCGGTCGCCTGCCGGCGGGCCAGCACCTGCAGTGTGGCCGAGGCAAGCTGCGGAACGAAGGGCAGCGCCTGGTAGCTGGCGATCAAGCTGTCGCGGCCGAAAACAGCCATGAACCACGGCAGTCCGGCCGCCGGAATGGCCGCGCCCTCGGGTAGAGCCTGGGCGTGTAAGCGCAGTGCGGCGAGATCCCGCAGGCTGCGGTCGTAGGTATGCCGGAGGGTGTCCCAGCTGGCTCGCACCATCGGTGCGGCTTCGAGCCATGCGTCCATCTGCTCGCTGTGATTGACGCCGCGCGGGCGCTTGATCTTGGAAGTGGGCAGATCGCTTGTGGCGCCAGTCTTTTCGCGCGGCGCGACAGACTCAAAGGAGACCTGCAGGGTTCCAGACCAGGACTCCGCGGGCTTCAGTCGCACAAGGAAATCCGCCGAACCTTGACTCAGCTGGGCACCGTCGGCGTGGACGATTGTGCGGCGTTCGAAGTCTTCGCGGCGGTAGATCAATTCGACCGCCTGGCCGCGGACTCTGCGAGAAATGGCGCCCTGCTTGATCAGCTGCTTGTTCTTGACCTCGAACAGATCGGCAAAGTCGGCGTCGAAGGCCATCGACAGCTCGATGACGATCTCCTCACGACCGGAGTTGAGCACGGTCAGCTTCTCGTGCAGGTCCTCTCCGCTGCCCTTGCCGAGGGTGCGTTTGCGGATCACCGACAGCGTGGGATTGTGGTACACGCTGCTGCCGGGGCCGGCGAGAAAGAAGGTGGCCGACGGATAGCCTGAGGCTCCGTTGGACAAGGTGTCCAACCTGCCGCCGTCGATCGCGAGCTGCCACCGGGAGAGGTGGCGCATGTCGCGGTAGAAGAGCCCGAGAACCTGATCAGGGTCTGGGCCGGCGTCGCCGATCAAATCACTGACCATGAAGGTGCTGCCTTCGAGGCAATTGACCTGCGGTGCTCTCACCCAGACCAGCTTTGCACAGGTTTCTGGCAGTCAGCGAGCCCGATTCATCGCAGCCACCGATCTGGACCCTGTCGTCGCGGCGCTCAGCGTGGACGGTAGCTTTCTGCGTCGGGGCAGGTCTTGCAGGGTATGTCTTCAGATGAGCTCAACATAGGGAGAGGAGCTCGGGTTGCTAATCGGGTTGATTGCGCCACCCTGGTTGCCGGTACCGCCAGTGCGATACGGCGGTATCGAGCTAGTCATCGACGGGCTTGCACGTGGTCTAGTAGCGGCGGGACATGAGGTGCTGCTCGCCGCCCCCGCGGGCAGCACCTGCCCGGCGCCTCAGATCGCCGGCCTGCCTGCGAGCGCGCCGGAGCGGATGGGATGCACGGTCGTCGAAGTTCCGTACGCGTTGAGTGCGTACGCGGCGCTGAAAGAAGCCGATGTCGTTCACGACCATACGGTGGCCGGGCCGCTGTGTGTGCGACGTCGTGGGGGGACACCGGTGGTCACCACCAATCACGGTCCCTTCAATACCGACCTCAATCCGATCTACGCGGAGATGAGTCGGCAGGGAGTCGCCATCGTCGCGATCTCTCATCACCAGGCGTCCACGGCCCAGAACGTCAAGATCGCCGCCGTCATTCACCACGGCATTGACATCCACGACATTCCCGTTGGGGACGGAGGCGGCGGATACGCGTGTGCCCTCGGCCGGATGACGCCCAGCAAAGGGATTCGTGAGGCCATTCTCGTTGCTCGCGAAGCCGGCGTTCCCCTCCGGATTGCGGCCAAGATGCGTGAACCGCTGGAACGCCAGTATTTCGATGAGTGCGTTCGGCCGCTGCTCGGCGGAAGCATCGAGTATCTGGGCGAGTTGAACGCCGCGGAGAAATACCAGCTGCTGGGCGGCGCTTTCGCGCTGCTCAATCCCATTCAGTGGCCCGAGCCATTCGGACTGGTGATGATCGAAGCGCTGGCCTGCGGCACACCGGTCGTCGCGACGGCTCGTGCATCGGCCCCGGAGATCATTGCCGACGGGGATACCGGGTTTCTTCGCTCCGAGTTATCTGCGCTCGCCGAGGCGTTGAACCGTACGCAGGAACTGGACCGCAATCGGTGCCGGGAAACGGCGATCAGCTGCTTCGGCACGGGTCGTATGGTCGCCGATCATGTCCAGCTGTACACCCGGTTGCTGGAGGGTGATCCGGAGGTTCGCGACGGCCGCGGCCTGGACGACGCCGTCGCAGGCGTCCCCATCGTCCGCGACCGTGTGCCTCGTCAACCAGTGCTGCGCCGGACCACGATCTCAGCAAGGTCCCGGCCGTCGACCATGCCGGCCCAGCCGGAGAGTGTGCAGAAGTAGAGGAGCATCGTCAACGGAGTGCCGACACAACGGAGACGAGCACGGGCGCGACGAGCAGCGCGGGCAGCAGGTTTCCCACCGGCATGGCCCTGATCTGCAGCAGCCGCAGCCCGACTCCGAGCAGCAGCAGACCGCCGGTCGCGGTGACGGCGGCCAGATTGGCCTCTGGCAGCACGTCTCCGACCAGTACGCCGACGACGGTGAGGGAGCCCTGGACCGCGACGATGGCCACCACCGATGCCATCACTCCGACGCCCAGCGAGGCGGCGAAGGCGATCGCGGCAAAGCCGTCCAGCACCGCCTTGAGGATGAGCTGATCGGCTCCGCGGCCTAAACCGTCCGACAGCGAACCAAGGATCGTCAGCGGGCCTACGCAGAAGACCAGCGAGGCGGTGACGAACCCTTCAATGAAGCGCTCGCGGGCGGCAAGCTCGGGTGGAGATGAATCCGGTGGGAGCGTTCCCGCGGACACGTCTCGAGAAGGAGTCTCGCCGCGAGGTGTTCCCGCGGGAGTCTGTCGCCGCCGCCCCAGCCGGGTCCGAAGCCAGCCGCCGAATCCTTCGAGCCGGGCCTCGATGTCGAGCAACGAGCCGGCAATGCCACCGAGCAACAGAGACCCCAGCACAATCAGGACCGGTGCGGCGGAGCCCACCGCTTCTGACAGCGCCGCCGACCTCACCTCGGCCGCGGAAAGGGCTCCGATCAGCAGCGTCACCAGTCCTAGGGCATCAGTGACCGTGTCGCGGGTCCGCGTGGGGAGCCGTGCGCCCAGCAACAGACCGAGTGCGGAGCCGACGAGCACGGTCGCGACGTTGATCACCGTGCCGACCCCGGGAAACACCGTAGACAGATTAGGTCATCATCGGCATTTACACCTGGTGGTGCGAGCAGCAGCGGACCACCGCCATAACGCGAAGTGGGGCGACGCAGCCGGAAAGGCAGATCGTAAGGTGATGAACTGTGACGCGTCGCGGGTGGCTACTCTTCGCCACCCTCAGTGTGTGCTGGGGGATCCCGTACCTGTTCATCCGCATCGCCGTAGCTGATCTTGATCCCCTGATTGTCGCATTCGGCCGGACCTCTCTCGGTGCGCTGCTGCTGCTTCCGATGGCCTTACGCGCGGGGGCGCTGAAGCCGGTGCTGCCGTACTGGAAGATCCTGTTGATCTATACCGCGGTCGAGATCATTGGACCGTGGTGGCTGCTCGGCCACGCTGAAACTCGCCTCAACAGCTCGACCACCGGCCTAATCATCGCCGTCGTTCCGATCGTGGCGGCAATCATTCTGACTGTGATGGGACACGATCGGCTAGGTCCCCGGCGGATCTCCGGCCTGGTGCTCGGGCTGATAGGTGTCGCATTCTTGGTCGGCGTTGACGTGGAGGTCAGCGACTTCATATCGATTGGTCAGCTGCTTTTGGTTGTAGTCGGCTACGCGATAGGTCCGATCATCATCAGTCGCAAGCTGGCACATTTGCCATCGCTGGGCGTGGTCACGGCGTCATTGCTCGTCGCTGCGGCGGCATATGCCCCGTTCACCCCCCTCGTCTGGCCGGACCGCTGGACCGCGCCGGCCGTTGGCTCGGTGGTAGTGCTTGCGGTGGTCTGCACGGCTATAGCGTTCCTGGTCATGTTCGCTCTCGTGGCGGAGGCTGGACCTGCCCGAATGACCTTGATCACCTATGTCAACCCGGCGGTGGCCATCCTTCTCGGGGCGATCGTCCTGAATGAACCGCTCACCATCGGCTTGGCAATCGGCTTCCCCTTCGTGATCCTCGGTTCGGTACTCGGAACATGGCGAAGCACCCCAACACCGGCCGAGGCGGCCGGTGCCAGTGCCGACACGATCGCTCACGTCAGCGATCCGCGGTCGCGGTGAGGCTAGGCCCGGCCGCCCGGTGGGAACGGGCTGTACCCAAGCCGTGCACGCTGTGCATGGCCTGCACGCCAGGTACAGCGTGAACATCCCACGCTGCGTGGGATACGACGAACATGCGGCCAGCCCTCTGGTTGCCTGCGCTCCAGGCACCAGCCACTCTCGGGACTCTCGCCTTCATTGCCATCGCGGCCGGTTCACAGCTCGGCAGCACGCTCGGTGCCGTGGGTTTGCTGGCGCACACCGTTTGGGATGTCATTCACCTCCGCGCACGGGCCATCGTGGCACCGTCCCTGGCCGAGTGGTGCGCGGTATTGGATACCTTGATCGCCGTAGGCATTCTCGTGCTCGTATGGACATGACAGAGGAATCGACATGTATCAACCGCAGCTCCTGGCCACCGACCTGGTCATCGGCGAGTCCGCCCGCTGGCACGACGGCCGCATGTGGCTGTCGAACTGGGGCGCCCAGGAGATCCTGGCCTACGACCCGGAAGGGCATCGCGAGGTCATCACACGCGTGCCCACCACGATTCCGTTCTCCATCGATTGGCTGCCCGACGGTCAGCTGCTGGTCGTAGCGGGCCCGGAGCAGCGGTTGCTGCGGCAGGAGCCGGACGGATCGTTGGTCGACTATGCCGATCTGACCGGCCTGCCCGGCGGGCTGAACGAGATCGTGGTCGACGGCCGCGGCACCATTTACGTCAACGGCGGCGCCGACTTCTACCCCGACGAGGGCGTCGCGCCCGGCTTCATCGCAACGATCAGCCCGGACGGCGTCGTGCGTCAGGTCGCTGACGGAATCGCCTTCCCCAACGGGATGGCAGTAACCGAAGACAACTCGACCTTGATCATCGCGGAGTCCTTCGCCAGCAAGCTGACAGCGTTCGAGATCACCGATGACGGTGGGCTCACTGATCGCAGGACCTTCGCCGACGTGCTGGCCGACGGCATCTGTCTCGACGCCGAGGGGGCCGTGTGGACGCCCAGTTGGTATGAGAACGAGTCCTGCTGCCTAAGGGTGGCCGAGGGCGGAAAGGTCCTCAATCGGATCCCCCTCGGACAAGCCGGATTCGCCTGCGCCCTCGGCGGTGCCGACGGTCGGACCCTCTTCATGCTGACCGCCGACTGGCACATGGACGAGGACTTCATGGACAACCTGGACCGGCTCACCACCGGCCCGCGTACCGGTCAGCTGCTCACTACGACGGTCTCGGTGCCGAGCGCCGGTTGGCCTAACCACCGCTGAGGGCGGCGATCATCGTCAGCTGGCCGGATTGCGGCCGCTGCGGGCGTACAGGATTGGCACCAAGATGGCGCCGATCAATGCGCCGAGACCGGGCAGTGAGCCGAGAAAGTGCCACGAGAAGGCCGCCGGATGTTCCGCGCTGAAGACCGCCCGCGCGATGAGTCCGACGATGATCTCGATCAGGAGACCGCCGAGGAAACCGAGAATCGCTCCGACGGGAACCATGGCGATGATCATTCCGGGTCGCTGCTTTCTAGTGGTTGGCAACTTTGATGGCGGGTTGCTGGTGGACATGCTGGGTTTCGCCTCCTTTGTTGGAATGGACGCTGGAAATTTCCAAGATCATCCGTGATCATGATCGGCTGCCATATGATCATGATCGACTCCAAGGGTCCGCGGCGCGGAGTCCACTTGATCGGGATCGACCACGGTGAACTGCGCCATCATTCCCTCGTCCTCGTGCCACATCAGGTGGCAGTGATACATGTAGGGAGTCATTGGATCCGAGTAAGGCGGGAACGTGATCGCCAACTGAACCGTCTCGTCGGCTGCCAGCAGCACGGTGTCCTTCCAACCCAATTGCGGATCTGGTCTGGCTGCCCCAGGCGGAAGGATCTGGAACGCCACGCCGTGGACGTGGAAGTTGTGTGGCTGGTTGTGCGTGTTCCGTACGGTCCACAGCTCGGTGGTGCCAGCGCCGACCACGGTGTCCACGCGAGCCATGTCCATGTGCTGACCATTGATGGTGCGACTCTCGAGCTGGAACATCCGGCTGGCCGTCACGTTGTTGAGTGCGACTGCCGACTGAGCCTCCAGCCGGTCCGGAAGGCGGACCCCTTCAGCAAGTGAGGCCGCCGCCCGCACTTGCAACAGATCAAGATGATCATTACCGCCCGCCCCGTTGGCCAGCGGGACTATCATGCCCAGATCCCACGGCACCGAGCGGAGTACGGGCCGCTCGCCAGGCTTCAGATCCACCACGATCTCAGCCCGTTCGGCGGGGGAGAGCAGGAGCCGGCGGGTCTGTTGGAGGGAAGGCAGGAAGCCTGCGTCGGTTGCGATGATCGCGAACGGGCGATCGTCGGCGAACGCCAGCTGGTAGATCCGCGCGGTTGAGGCGTTGAGAATGCGGAGCCGAACCCGGGAGGTGCTGACCGGCACGTAGGGGTTGTAGGTCCCGTTCACCAAGATTGTGTCTCCCAGCAGGCCGGTCACGGCTCGGCCGCGCAGGACGAACTGTCCTCCCGAGCCGAAGGTGCGGTCCTGCAGGATGATCGGGATGTCGTCGATGCCGTACCGGTGCGGCAGGCCTGGATTCGTCCCGTCGTCGAGGTAGAACAGCCCGGCCAGCCCGCGCGTGACCTGGAACTCGGTCTCCCCGTGCGGGTGCGGGTGATACCACAAAGTGGCCGCCGGCTGATCGATCGACCACTCAGGCTGCCATTGCTCACCAGCGGCGATCGGCTGGTGCGGGCCGCCGTCATTCCGGGCCGGGAGGTGCATGCCGTGCCAGTGCACCGTGGTGGTTTCCGACAGGCGGTTCTCCACCATGACTCGAACGCGTTCGCCCCGCGCCGCGCGCAAGGTGGGACCGAGATAGCCGGCGTTGTATGAGCCGTCGGTGTAGCCCCAAGTCGGGGTTGACGTGCTGGGGAGGAATTCGGCCGTCGCGGCAACGGCGCTCAGCCGGAACACCCGGACACCGTCCTCGTCCACCGAGGAACCGGCCAGTGCCGGTATCCGAAGCCGGTTGGCAAAGTCGAGAGTGCCGACAGTGCTGATCGGATCAGCGGTAGTGCGGTCGGATTCGCAGCCGACAAGCGCGAGGGCTGGCAGCGCCGCCATCCCGGCGAGGAGGCTGCGGCGGGTGAATCGGGTAGGCATGAGACCTTTTCCGTGGTGGCAGTAGGACGCTCATCACGGTAGGAATCACGCGCTCTGGTACCCACTCTCTGCAGGCGACAGATGTGATCGCTTTTCGACGTACGCCGGGTCAGGGGCGACCGGGTATCTCCAGGTGTCGGCCGGGTGTCACGAGGCCTGTCTCGTACGCGATCACGACGAGCTGGGCCCGGTCGCGAGCACCGAGCTTGGTGAGCATCCGGCTCACGTACGTGCGTGCTGTGGCCGGGCTGATGTGGATTTCCGCCGCGATCTCGTCGTTCGACAGGCCGCGGCCGACTCCCGCCAGCACCTCGCGTTCCCGTTCGGTCAGCTCGTTCAGCCGGGCATGATCGGCGACGCCAGCCGGGCCAGAGACAATGCCCTCCATCACTTTCCGGGTCACTGAGGCCGACAGCAGGGCGTCTCCAGCAGCCACGACACGGATGGCGTCCCGCAGGTCGTCCGGTTCAGCGTCCTTGAGCAGGTAGCCGGACGCGCCCGCGCGTATCGCTGCGAAGATGTCGTTGTCCTCGTCGAACGTGGTGAGCATGATGATCGCCACTTCAGACAATCGGGGATCCGCAGTGATCGTTCGGGTCGCGGCGATGCCGTCGACTCCCGGCATCCGGACGTCCATCAGTACCACGTCGGGTCGGGTCCGGGTCACCACAGCGACTGCGTCACGTCCGTCACGAGCCTCGCCAACCACCTCAAGATCATCGCTGTTGCCCAACAGCGCGCGCAGCCCGCTGCGTACCAGCGCCTGGTCGTCGGCGACCACGACCCGGATCATGTCTCGGACCGTGCTTCTCCGCGCTCTGGCCAGGGCAGCACCGCGGTGACGACCGTTCCAGCACCGCGACCGGGACTCGTGACCTGAAGCTGACCGCCCAGCTCTGCCGCACGCTCCCGCATGCCGCGTACGCCGTTGCCTTCGACGACTTCCGCAGCGCCCTGGCCGTCGTCACGGACGGTCACAGTGAGCGCATCCGGCCCTCGGTCGAGCGTCACGGTCACCATGGTGGCGTTCGCGTGCCGGATGACATTGGTCAGCGCTTCCTGCACGATTCGGTACGCGGCGCGGCCGAGCGCATCAGGCGCGTGCCGCTGATCACCGACCTCGACGATCCGGACGTCCAAGCCGTTGCCGCGAGCCTGCTGCGCGAGTGCCGGCATCTCGTCGAGGCCGGCCGGGAGCTCCACCCCCGAGTCCAGCGAGCGCAGCCGGCGGACCGTAGTTCGCAACTCCGCCATCGTGGCGACGCTGATGTCACGGATCTCCGCCACCGCACGCTGCGCTTCTGGCACCCGCGCAGGTAACGCCTCAGCCGCCACCGCAGACTGCAGGGAGATCATCGCCACGCTGTGACCGAGCGCGTCGTGCAGGTCGCGGGCGAGACGAAGCCGCTCCTCGTTTCGCTGCTCGGTCGTTCGGCGCTCCAGCTCCAGCCGGGCCTGGCGTTCCCGTTCCCGCTGCGATTCCTTGAGCAGGCGGCGGGACCGCACCCCATCGCCGAGCGCTAGCGATGCTCCCATCAGCGCGATCACCGGCGGCAGCTCGTAGCCGAGAAGCTGACCCGCATCCTGGCCGCTCACGATCTGGAAGTACAGCGACAGCGCGACCAGCACAACCGAAACAATGATGCCGATACGAAGGTGTCCAGCCTCAGCGGCCGAGAAGAGCGCGGCCGCAATTGGCAGAGCCAGACCGATCGGCGGGTACTGCAGCGCGTAGTACACACAAATGCCGAGCGAGGTGAGCAGCAAGACGAGCACCGGGTGCCGTCGGCGGATGAGCAGCAGCAGGCCAAAGCCAAGCGCGAAGGCGTACGCCGGCCACGGATCGGTTAGGCGGTCGCTTGAGCTGGTGAATACCGCCACGCCGACGGCCATGGCCACCGCGTAGCCGAGCAGGCCGTCGACCAGCGCCGGTGATGTCCACAGCGCGGCCGACCGGCGGCCTAACACAATCCTTGTGGCCACACATTCACTCTAGGCACGGAGCACAGCCGGCAGACTTCCGCACGACCCCACTTAGCAGCAGTTGCTTGGACTCCGCACTATCTGCAGACGACGCCAGGTCCACGTGAGCGATGCGGAGTGGCAGCGATTAGCTGCGTTAGGCGAGGCGGCTGCCGACTTGGGCAACTGACGGATTCGTCAGTGCAGACCCATCGCGGAAGAGAACTGTTGGCACGGTGAGATTGCCGTCATTGACCTGAGCGACGAGTGCAGCGCCATCGGCATGATCTTCGATGTCGATCTCGCGGAAGCCGATTCCCGCGCGCGAGAGTTGTGACTTGAGCCGTACACAGTAGCCGCACCAACGGGTGGTAAAGACGGTCGGCTGGTCCGCAGTTATCACATCCATAGTCACGATATGTATAAGCTCGACGCGGCCCAGCCAATTCCGCAGCAATTTATTGCGTTCGTCACATCACTGACCTAGTGCGGTGCCACGCTCGCGGTATGCCGCCTGCCGCCTGCCGCCTGCCGCCGAGACGACCGCCATCTAGGTCGCTCTAGGATGCCGGCGGCGTAGCCGTGGCCGAAGAATGAGATTGATCACCAGCGGCGCCAGCGCCCAAACAGCGAACGCGCGCTGTCCAATGAGGAGATAGAGCGGGATTGAGACCGCGAAGCCGATTGCCATCGCCACCGTCTGCCAGAGGGCTGATTGCAGGCGTTGCAGGTCAGCAGCTGCCGGGACGTGTTGGGTACGGATGATCAGCACAACGATGACAGCGAAGATGGCGAATTGCATCGCCTGAGTAAAGGCGTAGAGGCCAAAGCGCAAAATGTTTTGGTGACCGATGCTCAGCGTCTTGGTCGTAAACGGTGTGATGACGATGAGCAGGAGCCAGTACAGGTTCAACCTGATGATCGCCCTAGTGGCGTGGCGGACGTAGCGGAAGACGCGATGGTGGAGCCGCCAATGCGCACTGATCACCAGGAAGCTGATGAGGAACGCCAGGTAGTCATCAATGTGCCGAGCGGCGTCGCGGATCATGTCTGAGACGGACGCGGAATCGGGGTTCTCGATGCCGCCGGGAACTGGAAGCTCCAGTGCAAGCAGCGTCAAAGCGATCGCGACCACAGCGTCTGAGAAGAACGCCAGCCGCTCAGCGGACGCGAACTCCATCTCGTGCTGGATGAGTGCGAGGTCGTCTTCAGCATCCGGCCCGTGGCGCTGCTCGACGAGTTCGCTGCTAGGCGGCTCGGTGGCTGCGGACTGCCGGCCGGCTGCCTCGTCCGCGTCCGCCATCAGGTCAGCGTAACCGGGTCCGGCGACGACGAATCCACACGTCAGGCGATGGGTCTGGAGCTCGAACGCCAGAGCGTGCGGAAGAGCAGCGCAGACCGCTTCGGAGGCTGCGATGTGATGATCAAGGAGCACCTCAGCAGGCTCGGCCTGGGCGCGAATTCGTTGATCAATATCCAGCAGGGCCCGTTCCTTGCTGTTCTGCGGAGCCGCGTCGCGCATCGCGATCCAGAGTGTGTCGAGTTGCAGCCAAGTTGCACTGAGTCGGGCTGCGAGCGTGCGTGCAACGGTTGACTTGCCGGTACCAGCAGCTCCTCCTATGAGCAGCAAACGGCGCTTCGTGCGCGGCTGCCAGACGTGCCTAGGTGCAGGAACGGCCGCAGTGTCAGGCAGATGATCAGATCCGAGAAACGGCTTTGGGGGTCGGTTTCCAATCGCGTCCGTCATGCGGCGGCGGGTGTTCGCCGGCGGCGCCCGCGGTGCTGTTGGCGTTGGGCGTGGAGGCGTCGGATGCGGGTGTTGATTTGGGGTCGTTGTTGTTGGTCGATCCACCAGGGCGGTATCCATTCGGGCAAACCGTCGGCGTTCATCCGACAGGTCCAACCCTTCTGCAGGAAGTGGGTGTGGTGGTATCGGCAGAGCAAGCTCAGATTGTCTAAGTCAGTAAGCCCACCGAGAATCCAATCGAGAATGTGGTGTCGGTCGCACCAACTGGGTGGATGAGTACAGCCGGGAAAGGAGCATCCACCGTCTCGAGCGATCAAGGCCATGGTCTGACCCCGCGAGGCCAACCGCTGGCTTCTCCCCAGTGCTAGGGGGACATTGTTCTGGTCAATGATCGTGGGCCAGATTTCAGCCTCAACAGCAATCCTCAGCAACTGATCAGAAGTTAGTTGGGAGCCGTTGCTGGTTTCGGCCAACCCGGCTTTGGTGAGCAGCTCCTCCAGTTGCACCGTGACGATCACTGAGGCGGGGGCACCGCCTGGTCTTTCATTTTCAGCAACCGTCCGCAGGCCTCATCTACGGCGTCGTGGAGGCGTTGTCCGTGGGGCCGCTCATCCGGACTCTGCGTGGTCTGCCCGTTCTCGTCTTCCAAGTTTGTGGTGCGCGGTTTGGTCAAAGGATCCAAGATCGCAGTCAGTTGGGCGCCGACGGTGGTGGTGAGTTTGCCTTGCATATGCCACATGCCATCGCGGCGCTGCTTCAACTCCAGATACCGCCGGTCTTGTTGTAGTTGGTCATCGATAGGTGCCGGCCCGTCCGGATCAGCAGCATTCACCACGTGTAGGGCATAGCGGCGCAGATCGGTGGGCCCCAGGATGGGTGCATGGTCAGTGAGCAGCTGCTCCGCCGTCTCCACATCTTGGGGGTGGAGGTCAGGACGGGAGAGTTTCTGCATGGCCCGTTCCACAATCTGCACCTTCTCCACCGACACTTCGCCTTCGCGTTGCAGCGCAGCCAGACGCGGTAGTACCGGCTCCAACTTCTCACCGAGCATGGAGGTGCGGGGACCCACGGCTGCTGCGGCCCGGACCCGGGAGGCCGCTTCACCGGGGGAGAGTTGCAACACCTGCACCAAGAACATGTTGAGGGTGGAGGCGCAGTAGCTGCCAGCTAGATCGGTGGCTTCAGCGTCAGCGATCAGAGTGTGGTCGATGAGTGGGAGCCGGTTGCGGAAGGTTTCGAACCGTCGCCATACCGCCACCTTCTGATGAGCGGTGAGTTGATCAAGACCGCCGGCTTCGACGGTTTCGATCAAACCATTCAGAGCGGTGTCGAACGCATCCAGGGCCACATCAACTGGGGGCCACTGGTCGCGCTCAGCCGTGTTGTGGTCCCCGAGTTCCATATATTCATTATATTCGAATCTGTGTTCGATCACAAGCGGTTTTCCAAGAAAATAAGGAAAAGGAACGGTCAAGAACCTGCACCGAACCGCCCAAACCAACCCAGGACAAAACCCCTACCCTCAACATTTCCCCGGCTCTCTTGCTCTTGTACCCCGGACCTGCTTCCGGCGCTACCTCAGCCGGAAGCAGGTCATGAACCAAGCCGGAATCAGAAAGACCACCGGGAGCAGAAAAGATCACCCTGACCAGAAAAGATCAGCCGGAAGCAGAAAGATCACCCGGACCATGATCACATGGAAGCAGATCATGAGAGCCCTTACGTCGGCAACGACCCCAGCCCTTGCCGCATACGACAGATAGGTGAATCGATGACTGACCTACACGACCTACTGCTGCGGTACGTCAACGACGGCTCGCTGCCTGGAGCGGTGGGCCTGGTGGCCCACGGTGACGAGACCGAGGTGGCAGCCGTGGGCTCAAAGACTATCGACGATGCGCCGATGGCCAGGGACTCGATCTTCCGCTTCGCTTCGATCACTAAGCCCATCACCGCAACAGCCGTCATGATGCTGGTCAAGGATGGCCGGATCGCGTTGGACGACCCGGTGGACCAGTGGCTGCCGGAACTCGCGAATCCAACCGTGGTCCGGACACCCGCGAGCCCAGTGGAGGACGTAGTCCCGGCGGCCCGGCCGATCACCGTATTTGATCTACTCACCTCCCGGGCGGGATACGGCTTTCCGTCGGACTTCACGCTGCCAGCGGTCCAGCGGTTGTTTCCAGTGCAGCAGGACGGCCGGGAGCCGCAACGCTTCCCGCCAGCAGACAAATGGATGGCTGATCTCTCCGAGGTTCCGATGCTGTATCACCCAGGCGAGGCCTGGTTGTACGACACGTGCTCCACCCTGCAGGGCGTGCTCATCAGCAGGGCGTCCGGCAACTCGCTGCCGGAATTCTTGGCCGAGCGGGTGTTCCAGCCGCTAGGGATGCTGGACACCGGTTTCTATGTGACAACCGACAAGCTCGCTCGATTGACCAGCCACTACCGAATCGACCCCACCGGCAGCTTGGAGCTGGCCGACGGACCGGACGGGCAGTGGAGTACGCCGCCACCTCTCCCGCTGGGGAACGCCGGGCTGGTCGGCACGGTAGACGACTGGTTTGCGTTTGCTCACATGCTGCTGGCAGGCGGCACCAGCGCCGACGGCCGCCGGCTGCTGTCAGCCGATTCAGTTCAGCTCATGATCAACAACCACACCACACCCGCACAGCGCATGATCAGCGATCTGTTCCTGGAAGGGCAGGGTTGGGGCTTCGGCGGCTCGGTTGACATCGAGACGATCGATCCGTGGAACGTGCTAGGACGCTACGGGTGGGTTGGGGGGACCGGGACCTCCGCACACATCACGCCGTCCACAGGCACGATCGCCATCCTGCTGACCCAGGTGGCGGCGGACAGCCCGACTGCGCCGGAATGGATGCGTAGCTTCTGGCGGTACGCGGCCAGCAGAGGCTAGACAGGAGCGGTCGCGAGTGGCCAGGCCCCACGTGGAACGCAAGCACTGCGCTATCGCCGGCCGACGAGTCGGAGGGCCTGGTTGCGCAGTGCTATACCCACTCGTGATCTTGGGATCAGCAGATGCGAGGCGATCCAGACCCCACGCTGTCGCGGATGCGTGACCGCACGGTGAGCCGACTCGTACCGAGCCAGGGCCGTTGGCATGTCATGCGGCGACGCGCCCAGAGATGCGGCGAGCGTTGCCGCGCCCTCCATGGCCGAGCTGGAGCCGTCCCCGAACAGGGAGACGCATGACGCGGCGTCACCCAGCAAGGTGATATGGCCGCGTGACCAGGAGGGCACGCGGATCCTGCTGACGCTGTCGAAGTAGACGTCCTTTGTCGCAAGGTAGGCGATCAGCAGCTCCTGCGCACGCCAGCCGACGTTGGCATATACCTGCTGAAGCAGCTGCCGGCGCGCGTCGGGATCGCGATGATCAATTCTGACTTCAGATCGGAACATGAAGGCGACCCCCGAGACTCCCGTTCCCGGATGCAACGCTACCGCCGTGCCCGGCTCGTTGTGCATGATCACCAGGTCATCGCGCTCCAGGGGAACACCAAGTGTCGCTGTGGCGACATACATTCCGAGAGGTTCGACGAAGTCGGCTTCCGGTCCGAAGGCCAAGCGGCGGACCCCGGAGTAGATGCCATCCGCGCCGACGACCAGATCAAACCGTCGCGGGGCCGCCGCCCGGTCGAAGATCACCTCGACACCACCGTCGTCGGGGTGCAGCTCGGTGATCATCTCGTCGAACAGGAACTCAGCGTCCGCGCGACCTGCCTCGATCAAGATCGCACTGAGGTCTGCCCTCGGAACCTCCACCTCGCGATCCGACTGACGAGTCCGCATGCTCGCCACACGTCGGCCATCATCGTCAACAAAGATCAACTCGCGCACCCTCGTCGCGGCGTCCTGCAGGCGGGAGAGAACACCCAACCGCTCCGCGACCTGATACGCACCCTTGCGGACATCGACAGGATTGCCGCTCGATCGGACACCTTGATCGCGTTCCACGACTGTTACGCCGTGTCCAGCCCGACCGAGTAGCGCCGCGAGCGTTGCACCGGCGATCCCGGCCCCTGAAATCAGTACGCTCAGGCCGTCGCGCTTCAAGAGCTCATTGTTCTCGGGCTCGCTTCTCAGCGCGCTCGAGTTCGTCGATCTGGGCCTGCAGCCGTTCGAGTTCCAGTCGCTCCGCCTCAGCTGGGTCCGCCGCCAGCTGTTCTGCAGCCCGTCGCTCAGCCTCCAGCCGCTCCGCCTCACGCCGTTCGGTTTCGCGTCGCTCGACATCCAGCCGGTGCGCCTCGATGCGCTCCTCGCGGCGGCGCTTCCGCTCCAGCCGCTCTACCTCCTCCGCGGCGGCCCGGCGCTCGGCCTCGAGACGTTCGGCGTCGGCAGCTTGGGCGCGTTCGGCAGCAAGCTTGTCGGCCGCGTCGCGCTCGGCTGCGCGCCGTTTGGCCTCACGGCGTAGGGAATCGATCTGCGCTTGCTCCATCCGCTGCTGTTCCAGCCGGTGCGCTTCGGGTCGCGCAATCTGGAGCCAGGCGGCCAACTTTTGCTGCTGATCCGCATCGAGGGCCGAACGACTAATGATCTTGGTGGCAGCAACCGAAGCAGTCGTTGCCGCGTACGAAGCAGTCGAGGGGAGCGAGGTCCAGGTGGCTACTTGCGCACCGCGACTGACCACTCCGCGGTTCAGATCCTCAACCGCCGTATCCGACCCGGCCGGCACTGTCGCGGCGGCCTCGGCCGCCACTGCGTCCGCCTCGTCAACCCGGTCTGCAGCCTTGAGGTCCCCGGCGAGATCGGACAGCGCCGACGCCAGCTGAACGCGTACCGGATCACTCAAACGCCCGGTGAGCCCGCGCAGCAGCTCAATCAGCCTCCGCCGGGTGACGAGCCCCAGCTCCGCCTCGCCGCACCCGGCCAACCGGTCTGCCATGTCCCGATACAGACCGAAGAGCGGCTCGGCCAGGCGTTCCACGAGAGCCGGACTCAGCCGCGCCGGCTCCTCGAGACGCCCGCCGACCACATCGTCATATCGCGACTTGGCTGCGTGCAGATAGGACAGCGCCTCATCGGCCCGGCCCGCCGCCCACCGGCAGTCGGAGGCAAGACGGTCGACGTCCATCACGAGGTAGGCAGTCTCAGGATCGTCCCGAAGATCAGATTCGGCCAGCCGAGCTAGGGCCGCATCGGCGTACGCGTTCGCTGCCGCGATGTCGCCAGACGCCAGTGCGGCCCGCGCGCCGCACGAGAGTGCCCAGATGGCCGTCTGCGGCTCCAACTGCTGTTCGAGCCCCTTTCCCCGGAGTTGCTCCCGCATGTCCTGCAGGGATTCGATCGTCCGGCCGGCGGCATCCGACAGGCCGAGCCCAGCCTGAATCGCGGCCATGTGTACCACCGCGGTGACATACCGGGCCGCGTCCCTGATCGAGGTGTAGGGACCGATCGGTCCGTTCGCGGTGAGTATTTCTCCCGCACGACGTACGGAATCCTGAGCGTCCGCGGCGGCGGCCGTGTAGCCGTGCCCCAGCAGCCGGTGTCTTGTGAGCTGGACCAGCGCGTCGGCCAGCTCAGGCGCACGCGAGGGATCGGACCCGACCCAGCCGCGCAGCCGCTGCACCAACGATGCCAATGTCTTACCGCGCTGAGCATACGGATCGTGAGACTGCTGTTGTGCCTTTGCCTGGGCCATCGTGCCCTCTCGTGCCGAGTCTTGGCGGTCCGCCGATTGACTGCATCGACCTGCGGTGGTCACGCCGTGGCTACCCATTGTCTGCTGCCAGGTCAAGTCAGCGGGGCGCCTCACATGGTCAGCGAAAAAGTGGGGACCAGCGCGGCTAGCTCGGCTCAACCACGAACCACACGCCCACCGCCGGAACGTCCCCGCGATTGCAGTAGGCGTGCGGTCTCGTGGACTCGAAGCAGACAGAGTCCCCCGGGACCAGCACGTACTTGTCAAACCCCAAGGACAGCTCCAACTCGCCGCTGATCAGGTAGGCGTACTCCGTCCCGCTGTGCCGCATCAGCCGCCCCTCGGAGGACGACGCGCTTCCGGGCTGGTAAGTGACGAGCAAGAAGTCCACGTGGTGATGCGGTAGCTGACCCAACCGCTCCCAGGTGACTCCTGACTCCAGGGTCAGCAGTTCCCGGTCGTCAGGAGACACGTGTGGCCCGACGCCCTTGGTCCGGTCCGCACGCAGATAGCTAAAAACCGACTGGTCGGCTGTCGGCGGCGAGGCTGCCGATGCCTCTGTATCGCTCGCGTCGAACAGGTCCTCAAGCGACAGTCCGAGTGTCGAGGTGATCCCGTACAGGGTGCTCACCGAAGGCTGGCTCTTGCCGGTCTCGATCTGGGAAATGAGGCTGGGGGACACCCCGACAACACGCGCCAGTGCGCGGATGGTCACCTCGCGGCGGGCGCGCTCGGCACGGATCCGCGGCCCGATCGGCGGCACTTTCGGATCACTCATGTGCCCTCCTCACACGTTTGGGCTGCTCGCGCATCGCGCGGTGGATCCGCCACTGTCGTCGTCGCTCGCAGAGGAAAACGCCCCTGCTGCCTCCTCCCCCATGCGGCGGCGCGCAATTCCCGACGCTCGCAGCCCCCTGCGCGCGACACCCTAGTCAGTGCCACTGAACAGGCGTAACTTTTATTGAACACCATAGACACGCGGGGTGGCGATACATGGCGATCCGAACGTACGGGCCGAATGCAGTCGACTGGGAGGCGCGCGTCGACGTCGACCGGCTGCGGACTGATCGGTTGCAGCGGCTGAGGCAGCATCTGGACGCCTCCGAACTCGGAGCGCTGTTGACGTTCGACTTCTCCAATATCCGCTATATGACGGCGACGCACATCGGCACCTGGGCCATGGACAAGCTGATCCGCTTCGCGCTGCTGCCTCGAGGTGGCGACCCGGTGATCTGGGACTTCGGCTCGGCAGCCAAGCATCACCAGCTCTACAACCCCTGGCTGGACTACGACCGAAAGCCTGGCGACCGCGAGATTTCCGAAGCAGCGAGGGCCGGCCGATCCGGAGCCCGCGCCGGGATTTCCACATTACGCGGCGCGTTCCATCCCGACGCCGGCATCGCCCAAGAGGTGGCTCGAAAAGTGGCGACCGTCATGCACGAGCACGGACTGACCACCGAGCCGATCGGGGTCGATGTGATCGAAATGCCGATCCTGTCCGCGCTTCAGGAGGAGGGGCTCACGGTCGTCGACGGCCAGCAGCTGTTCCTGGAGGCGCGCCGCATCAAGACCGTCGACGAGATCGCGCTGCTCGCTCAGGCGTGCTCGATGGTCGACGCGGCGTACGAGGAGTTATATGCCTTCCTGCGGCCGGGCGTACGCGAGAACGAGTGCGTCGGCCTGGTCAGCAAGGTGCTCTACGACCTCGGCAGCGAGTATGTCGAGGGCGTCAACGCGATCTCCGGCGAGCGCTGCTCACCGCACCCGCATGTCTACAGCGACCGCATCGTTCGGCCGGGTGATCCGGCGTTCTTCGACATCCTGCACAGCCACCTCGGCTATCGGACCTGCTACTACCGCTGCTTTGCCGTCGGCAGCGCATCGCCGGCGATGCGTGACGCGTACGTCCGCTGCCGCGAGTACATGGACATGGCCATCGCGGCGGTCAAACCGGGCGCGACGACAGCCGACATCGTGTCGCTCTGGCCGACCGCCGAGGAGTTCGGCTTCGCCAACGAGGAAGCTGCTTTCGCACTGCAATACGGCCACGGTGTGGGCCTAGCCATCTGGGAGAAGCCGATCTTCAGCCGGCTGGTCTCTCTTGATCATCCCGAGGTGCTCGAGGAAGGCATGGTGTTCGCACTCGAGACGTATTGGCCCGGCTCCGATGGCTGGTCGGCGGCCCGGATCGAGGAGGAAGTCGTGGTCACCGCTGACGGCTGCGAGGTGATCACCAAGTTTCCGGCGGAGGAGCTGCTGATCGCCGGGCAGCGCTACTGGACTGTGGGTGGTGAGCTGCCG
Organism: Propionibacteriaceae bacterium; assembly: GCA_035535875.1. GTDB lineage: Bacteria > Actinomycetota > Actinomycetes > Propionibacteriales > Propionibacteriaceae > Microlunatus. The sequence continues at coordinate 12,417 of DATLPF010000052.1, read as the reverse complement.
ACCCTACGGGAAGCGCAGTCCCATCTGAACACGACGGCGGGCAGGGGCGAGCGGTGACGGTCTCCGCCGAGACGTCCGTCGCCGTCGATGCCAGCCGGTTGCTCGAATGGTACGAGCAGATGGCGCTGATTCGGCGGACCGAGAAAGCGGCCTACGACCTGTTCATGTCCGGCGAGGTGAAGGGCACCACCCACCTGGCGGCCGGACATGAGGCGGTTGCCGTTGGGACGAGTGCGGCCTTGCGCGAGGACGACTACGTGTTCGCCACCTACCGCGGGCACCACCATGCGATTGCGCGGGGCGCCACGCCGGCCGAGTGCCTGGCGGAGCTGATGAGCAAGGCCACCGGCCTGTGCAAGGCCAAGGGTGGTTCGATGCACCTCACCAAGGCCGACAAGGGCATGCTCGGCTCGTACGCGATCGTCGGGTCCCACCTGCCGATTGCCGCTGGCGCCGCGTGGTCGGCACAGCTGCGCGGCACGGAGCAGGTTGCGGTTGCGTTCTTCGGCGACGGCGCCACAAACATCGGGGCCTTCCATGAGGCCCTGAACTTGGCCGCCGTCTGGAAGCTCCCCGTGCTGTTCGTCTGCGAGAACAACCTCTACATGGAATACACCCCGATCTCAGCGGTGACCTCGGTCGCCAACCCGGCGGCAGACCGAGCTGTCGCGTACGGCCTGCCGGCGGAGATCATCGACGGCAATGACGTGGTCAAGGTCCACGACACCATGAAGGTGGCCGTGGACCGGGCACGGGCAGGCGATGGGCCCACGGTGATCGAGGCGCTGACCTACCGCCACTATGGGCACAGCCGGGCCGATCCTGCGAAGTACCGTCCGGCCGATGAGGTCGAGCGCTGGATGCAGCGCGACCCGCTGCTCGTCGCACGGGAGAGGCTTACCAGCACCGGCGTCGACGAAGCGGACATCGACGCGGCCGACGCCCGGGTGGCGCAGGTTGTCGAGGCCGCCGTGCAGGAGGCCAAGGACGCCCCCTTCCCCGATCCGGTCACGGCATTTACCGATGTGTGGGCAGACGGTGGGTCGGCATGGCGGAACTGATCACCTATCGCCAGGCCGTGTCCGAGGGGATCGCCCGTGAGATGCGTCGCGACCCACACGTGGTCTGTCTCGGCGAGGACATCGGTGCAGCTGAGGGGGTCTTCAAGACAACAACGGGCCTTTTCACCGAATTCGGTCCGAAGCGTATCTGGGACACCCCGATCTCGGAGCAGGCGATCGTCGGTGCCGCGCTGGGCGCCGCCATGACCGGGATGCGTCCGGTCGCGGAGATCATGTTCTCCGACTTCTTCGCCTGCTGCTACGACTACCTTGCCAACGAGATTCCCAAGATGCGCTACATGACCGGCGGCCAGGTCACTGTCCCGCTCGTGATTCGTACCGCCAACGGTGGCGGCCTCGGCTTCGGTGCGCAGCACTCTCAGGCAGTTGAGAACTGGGTCTTCACCGTGCCCGGCCTCAAGATCGCCGCACCGTCCACGCCGGCCGACGTCGTGGGCATGATGGCATCCGCGATTCGCAGCGACGACCCGGTGATTTTCTTTGAGCACAAGGGTTTGCTGGCAAGCAAGGGGGAGCCCGCGCCGCCCGAGCACGTCGTACCGCTGGGTGAGGCCGCGGTGGTTCGCCCGGGCGATGACGTGACGATTGTTGCGCTCGCGTCAACGGTGCCGACCGCACTATCGGCGGCCGAGCAGCTGGCCGGTGAGGACATCTCCGTCGAGGTGATCGATCTGCGCTGCCTGGTCCCGCTCGATGCGAAGACCGTGCTGTCGTCGGTGGCGCGTACCTCGCACCTCGTCCTGGTCGAGGAGAACCCCTATCAGGGCGGCTGGGGCGCCACGGTCGCATCAATCGTCGTCGACGAGGGATTCGAGTCACTTGACGCGCCGATCCGGCGGGTGGCCGCAGAATGCGTGCCGCTTCCGTTCGCAGACGCGCTCGAGCACGAGGTGATCCCCACCGTCGACAAAGTCGTCGACGCCGTACGACGACTCGCCGCCTTCTGAGGCGGACCAAGGAAACCACGCCAGATGCAAAGGAGCAGGGGCAGATGACAACTAAGACGCTGATCCGCGGGGGGACGGTTGTGAGCATGGATCCCCAGGTCGGGGATCTCACCGGCGACGTACTCATCGAAGACGACAAGATCGTCGCCGTCGAGCCGAACATCAGCGCTGACGCCGAGGTGATCGACGCGAGTGCCAGCATCGTCATTCCGGGCTTCGTCGACACACACAGGCATACCTGGGAAGCCGCGGTCCGCGGATGCGCGCCCAATGCCACGCTCGATGACTACTTCGTCGAGGTCCTGGACACGTTCGCCCCGGCCTACCGCGCAGAGGACGTCTACGCGAGCAACATCGCCGGCTCCCTGGAGTGCCTCAACGCCGGTATCACCACGCTGGTCGACTGGTCGCACATCAACAACACGCCTGACCATGCCGACGCCGCCGTCACCGCGCTGCAGCAGACCGGCATCCGGGCGCAGTACGCGTACGGCAGCGCCAACCTCTCGCTGGCCGAGTACTGGTTCAACAGCTCGATCACGATTCCTGGCGACGACGTCCGACGCGTACGGGACACCTACTTCAGTTCCGACGACGGGTTGCTTACCTTGGCCCTAGCCACCCGCGGCACCGGCTTCTGCATGGAGGAAGTCGTTCGGGCGGAGTGGAAACTTGCGCGTGAACTGGGCATCCCGATCACTGTGCACGTCTCGATGGGCCGGCTCGCCGGACGGTTCGCGATGATCAAGACCCTCGACGACTACGGGCTTCTGGGTCCTGACACGACCTACATCCACTGCTGCCACTTCAGCGACGAGGAATGGCGGCTCGTCAAGGACAGCGGGGGCAAGATCTCAGTTTCACCTCAGGTGGAGATGCAGATGGGCCACGGCTGGCCGCCACTGCTGCACTCCCTGCGGCTGGGGCTGCGGCCCAGCCTGTCCATTGACGTGGTCACGACGGTTCCGGGCGACATGTTCACCGAAATGCGGGCAGGGTTCGGTGCCGACCGCGCGCGAGTGCACGCTGAGAAGTACGAGCCGAATGAGCAGGTGCCCAAGGACGTGCTGACCGCGCGCGAAATGCTCCAGGCAGCAACCATCGACGGCGCGTACACCGCGGGGCTCGAGGATCGCACCGGCTCACTGACACCGGGCAAGCAAGCCGACATCGTGATCATCGAGGCAAAGTCGCTGAACATGGTCCCGGTGATCGACCCGGTCGCCGCGGTGGTGCTGAGCGCCGACGTGTCAAATGTGGACACCGTGCTCGTTGCAGGACAGGTTAAGAAGCGCGACGGCAAGCTGCTTGCCGATGTCGACAAGGCCCGAGCCGACATCGAAGCTTCCCGGGATTACCTCCTCGCAGCCACGGCTGAGAAACGCCAGTGAGCGGAGGCCACCTGGTACGTCCGGCCGGTGCGGTGGAGCTCGTCGCTCCAACCACTGGCTGGGCCAGCACAGCGACGGGCTACCGGCGCGGCATGGCAGTAAGCGAAGATGATCATGCCGTGCACACCGGGTTCATGATCAGCGAACTCGACGCCGGCGGCTCGATCCCCTGGCATGTGCACTCCTTTGAGGAGAGCTTCTACCTCGTCGAAGGTTCGGCGGTGATCGACACCGCGGAGGGGTCGTTCCGCGTCTCCGAGGGCGGTTACGGAGTGGTCCCGATCGCGATGCCGCATCGGTGGCGCAACGTTGGCGAGCTCACGGCACGCTGGGCCGAGATGCAGGCGCCGGCGCCGCGATCTGCCTACCAGGACGACACTTTCGTGGTGCCGGGCCCGACGTACGACGAGGCGGCCGACATCGATGTGCGCGACCCTCGTAACCGCTACTTAGGCAAGATCACCGCGTCGCAGATGGACCCCACCCGGCAGAGCCAGGACCAGCTCGAGGTCACAGCGAGCATGCGCACCGCCCTGCTCGTTTACGGAGGGATCAACGTCAAGATGATGGTCGACTCCGACCTCGGTGCCCAGCTGTCCACGATGTTCATGGTGCAGTACGATCCGGACGGTGCGACCGGCCCGCATGATCATCCGTTCGAGGAGACGTATTACTTCCTCGAAGGACAAGCTGAGGCGACCTTCGACGGTAAGCGGGTCGTGCTCGGTGCTGGTGACATCGCGTGGGCAGGCGTGGGGGCCGCGCACTCTTTCCGCAACATCGGAGGCGGCACGCTGCGATGGCTGGAAACCCAAGCCCCGCAGCCTCCGCGGCGGTACTCGTATCGATTCGCACGCGACTGGGACTATCTACGGGAGGTGCTCGGATGACGGCACTGCTGATCGTTGGCGGCACTCATGGCATCGGCTTGGAGATTGCCCGCCGCTACGCCGGGCAGGGCTGGTCGGTCGTCGTGGCCGGCCGGGACGGTTCGCACGCCAAGTCCATGGCTGCGGAAATAGGCGGCGACACGCGGGGCATTGCCCTGGATCTGTCCGAGCCGGAGCAAGTCGTGGACGCCCTGGCTGACGTTGACGCGGTCGATCACATTGTGCTGTCGGCGATCATCCGCGACACCAACACGATTGAGAACTACGACATCGCCGCCGCGCGCTACCTCGCGATCATGAAACTGGTCGGCTATACCGCGGTGGTCAGCGCGCTGCGAGAGCGGCTGGCTGAGGACGGCTCCGTCGTGCTGTTCGGCGGCAGGGCGAAGGACCGTCCCTACCCAGGTTCGACGACCGTCTCGAGCGTCAATGGCGGCATCTCCGGCATGGTGCGCACGCTTGCCCTGCAGCTAGCACCGCGCCGAGTGAACGCGATCCATCCAGGCATCGTCGGCGACAGTCCCTATTGGTCGGAGAAAGAGGACTACATCGCAGATATCCGAGAGGCGACGCCGACCGGCCGCAATGTGGCGATGGAGGACATTGTCGACGGGGTCGACTTCTTGATGCGCAACGGCTCGGTGAACGGCATCGACCTGTACGTCGACGGCGGCTGGTTGTTGCAATGAGGGTGGCACTGATCGGTGCCGGCCGAATGGGAAGCGCAATGGGAGGCCGGGTCGCGGGCGCCGGTCATGATCTTGTGGTGTTCAATCGCACGCGGTCGCGCGCTGAGGAGGTCGCTCGGCGCACCGGTGCGCACGTGGCAGACACCGCCCGCGAGGCAGCGGAGTCTGCCGAGATCTGCCTGGTCTCCCTCGCCGACGACGTCGCGGTGACGATGACATACCTGGATGATGAGGACGGGCTCATCGCGGGTGTGCAGCCAGATGCAGTGGTGTGCGACACCAGTACGGTCGCCCCGGCAACGGTCCGCAGCCTCGCACCGCTGGTCGCGCAGAATGGTGCCACTTTGTTGGACACCCCAGTCTCAGGAAGTGTTTCGGTCGTCGAGTCTGGGACCTTGACGGTGATGGTGGGCGGAGACGAGACGGCCCTCGAACGGGCCCGGCCGGTGCTCGAGGCGTTTGCAAAGTCGATCTTCCATCTCGGCGACATCGGGGCCGGCGCGATCATGAAGCTGGTCGTGAACTCTCTGGTTCACTCGCTGAACGTCGCTGTTAGCGAGGCGCTAGTGCTGGCCGAAACGGCCGGGCTCGACCGCGAGACGGTGTACGACGTCTTCGAGGCCAGCGCTGCGGGCGCGCCGTACGTGAAGTACAAGCGCGCGGCCTTCCTCCGACCCGGTGAGGTTCCGGTCGCTTTTAGCCTGGATCTGGTTGCCAAGGATCTGGCGCTCATCCACGACCTGGCGCAACAGACGGGAATGCGGATGGACCAGGCCGAGGCGAGCCGGCAGCTGGTGACTGAAGCACTCCAGGCCGGAATGGGGGAGCGTGACATCAGCGAGGTCGCGACGTTCCTACGTCACCTGTGACTTCAGCCGGACCAACTCAGCTGCTGACCTCGGCAGTGCTAGGTGGTGTCGGGCTCGCTCTTGCTTTTACGCGTGATCGCGGTGTACGCAAAGCTCAAGATCGCTGCCCCGGCCACGCTGATCACCCACCGGATCCAGTCGATGCCAAATGTGTGGCCACCGCCGAGAAGCCCCCACACCCAATAACCGATCAAGGCGCCGGCGATCCCAAGCAAAACCGTCACAATCCATCCGTACGCTTGCTTGCCTGGTATCACGATTCGCGCGAGCACACCGATGACCGCTCCAAAGATGATGGTCCCGATTACCTGAAACATGACGACTCCTTCGCGGATTAGTAGCTTGCCGCGCACTGCCCTGTGCTGCCTCTAGACAGTATCCTCAACCCGCGAAGGTTCGACGGTGCACCGCCACACAGGTGCCGTATCTGCCCGCGAGAGACGGGCGATGATGGCTAGTGCTGTGTCTCGACACTAGCTCCTCAGTGATGCGCGAATCTGGGCTGCACGATTCAGCTCGTTTGCCATCAGGATCCCGTAGGTGAATCCGGTTCCTTCTGCCCCGCCGCCGCGAGAACTGATCGTGGCGAGGAAGTTGGCGGCGACAGTGGCATCCTGATGCTCGCCCAGAAGTGTCTGCAGATCCTCGGCGTCCCGCGCGACAGCTTTCATCTCGCTGTCGGCAGGTTCGACGAGCTCAGCGGCGTATCGCGCCCGCTTCGTCGCTCTCCGCGCTCGATGCAGTCGTTCGATGTCGTCGTCGGCCTTCCGCAGTCGTTTGTCTGCTTTTTTCTTGGCCTTCTCCACATACGTGACCGCCGCCATGGTCTCCTCACCGGCGGCCTTCGTAAGCGGCGGCGCGGCCCGCCAGCCGCGCAGCAGCTGCACCAGGTGCGCATAGCGCGAGGTGCGCATCGCCTTGCTCAACCGGTTTACGGCTTGCTCACGCTCTGCAGCAAGTGTCTTCGTGATCTCGGCTTTTACCGATCCTCGAACCTGTTCCCGCGGCAATTCAGCAATCTGCTTGGTCAGGCGGGTGCTGAGAATGTCTCTGTCTCGCACTTGGCCAAGTATGTCGGCGTACCAGGCCAACTCGTTGTCCATTTCCTCAGCCGGACCAGCGTCGAAGACGTCATCAAACATCCGCAACGTACTTCGGAGCCGGCGCGCCGCCACCCGTGTCTTGTGTACGGCTGGCTTACCCGTGCGCATGCCGACGTCGTTGCCAGCGAGCACCTCGCACTGCGCCACCACGTACGCGGCCACCAGCTCACCGACCGTGCCTGCCTCGACCGCGGAAACCTGCCCGTCCGGCGACATGGGGCCCAGCGCGCGATCTAACTTGGTCCTGCTGCTACTGGGGGCCGCGCCGGCAGCCTGAAGCAGATTCCGTGCCCGCTTCAGATCCTTCTTCTTGCCGGCAGGCCCCAACTCGACCTCCACCTCACGCCACGTGTGCAGGGTCGACTCACCGTCGGGCGGTCCGGACTCCACCTGGTCGTCGGCAACCTCCAGCACCAGCTCACCGTCGGCATTGCGGAGCTGGTACGCCGTTCGAGTCGTCATGATTGAGGCGACGGGGTCGAGGCTCTCACCGGCTAGCAGCCCCTCGACACCCTCCGCCAATGCACGCGGCAGCGTCTTCGCCCGCGAGCCGCTCTGCAGTTCTGTCCGGGCCGTGCCACTGGGAATCTTCAACTGCCAGCCAGTCTCCGAGCCTCCGACTCGACGCCGCAGCGTGATGCCGAACACCCGCAGACCAGCACCTGGTGTGTCGAAATAGGTGTTATCGAGCTTGCGCACCTCGTGATCAAGACGCCCGCCATCCGGCAGCAGCTCCGCGAGCTGTGGCATCACCCAATCCGAGTCGACATCGAACTTGTCCTCTTGCTCTTTCACGATTCGCACTCGCACCAACCTCCTCGTAGCAGTCTCCTACCCGCGGGCTCACCTATCTGAACCATCCTCCAACGGTCAAAAGATCTTGCCGGGATTGAGGATGTGGTACGGATCGAGGGCGGCTTTCACGGCGCGATGCATCTCAAGTACGGCAGGAGAGAGTTCGCGAGAGAGTCCAGCGCGCTTGAGCAGACCCACACCGTGCTCGCCGGTCACCGTGCCACCAAGATCAAGTGCAGCGCTGAGGATCTCCTCGAACGCGATCTTGGCGCGATCCTGGGCGGCCGTGTCGCCTGGGTCGGCGATGAGCAACGGATGCAGGTTGCCGTCGCCGATGTGGGCAATGTTCGCGATCAGAATGTCGTGCCTGCTGGCGATCTGCTCGATACGGGCCAGCATGTCGGGCACGGCGGCGATGGGTACGCACACGTCCTCGGTGAGCACCGGACCCAGGCGCTCGAGCGCTGGGTAGGCCAGACGGCGCGCAGCGAAGAGCGCTTCGGCCTCCTCCTCGTCGCTCGATCGGGCTGCCCAGGTAGCGCCCGCGGCCTCAAAGCAGGCCAGCATTTGATCGGCGCGGTCATCGCCGATGAGGCCCGGGTCATCGATTCGGCCCAACAGGACTACGTCGGCCTCGACGGAGAGACCCATGTTCTTCCACTGGTCGACGGCAGCAAGGCAGTGCCGGTCGATCAACTCCAGGGCGGAGGGAATGATGCCGGCCCGTGCGACTGCTCGCGCCGCCTCGCCGGCGTCGACAATCGAGCTGAAGTAGCCGACGATCGTCCGCGGCGCGGCCGGCAGCGGCTTGAGCCGTACGGTGGCCTCGGTGACGATGCCGAGAGTGCCCTCGGAGCCGACCATGAGGGCTACCAGGTCGTAGCCGGCGACCCCCTTGGCGGTTACCCGTCCGAGCCGTACCAGTTCGCCCGTGCCGGTCACCACCTCAAGGGCGAGCACGTAGTCCTTGGTTACGCCGTACTTGACGCAGCACACCCCGCCGGCGTTCGTCGCGATGTTGCCGCCGATGGTCGACCACGGTGAGCTGGCCGGATCGGGCGGATACCAGAGCCCTTGCTCCGCGGCGGCTGCGCGCAGATCGTCGTTGATCACCCCGGCCTGGACCACGGCCAACCGCTCCAAGGGATCGATCAAGCGGATCTCGTTGAGGCGGTCGAGCGCGATGATCACGCCGCCCTCGATGGCATTGGCCCCACCGGACAGTCCCGTACCAGCACCGCGTGCGGTCACCGGCACACCAAACCTGGCGCAGATCCGTACGGTAGCCGCGACGTGATCACTCGATGTGGCTCTGATCAACGCGAGGGGTTCGCCAACCGGTGCCCATTCCGCCTCGTCGTGGCTCAGGCTTCCGGTCACGTCACGGTCGACGATCAGCGCGTCGGATGGCACGGCCGCCGCCAGTGCCGCGAGGACCTCGGCGCTGTTCATGACGCCGTCTCAAACACACACGAAGAGTTGATCATGGACTGGAGCGGTTTCATGCCCGTGATCCCTACTCGGTCGGAGGCCTGATCAAAGGGGCTGTGGGCTGAACCGCAGCAGCACCTTGCCGGACTGTCTCGGATCGCTCGCAACCTGCAGCGCTCCGAGTGCGTCGTCGAGCGCATACTCGTGGGTGATCACCGGCTCCACGTCGAGCTCGCCCTGACCGAGAGCTGCAATCACCGAATCAATTTCCTCGTTGAACCGGAACGAGCCGATCAAGGAGAGTTCGCGGGAAATCGCCTTGGAGATCGCGACCGGCTGCTCTCCCGGTGGCAGCAGACCGACGAGCACGACAATTCCTCCTCGAGTCGCGGCATCGATTGCCGCCCGCAGTCCGGCCGCGGTGCCGGAGCACTCGAACACGACATCGGCGTCTAGCCGCGCAACCTGCTCAGTATGCGTGGCCAGCACAGTTTGCGTCGCTCCTAATTGGCTCGTCCGGTCGAGCGGCTCGGAGTACAGATCTACCGCAACGATCTCGCGGGCCCTTTCGTGTTTGAGCACGGCAACGAGCAGGGCGCCGATCGGCCCGGCGCCGATCACAACCGTTCGCTTGCCCGCCACGTGGCCGGCTCGCTCGACCGCGTGCCATGCAACGCTGGTCGGCTCGATGAGCGCTGCCGTTCGCAACTCAAGCTCTTCCGGCAGTGCCCGGAGCATCCGGCTCGGCACGACAACGTACTCGGCGAATGCTCCCTGGGTATGTGGCAGCCGAGCAGCACTGCCCAGGTACGTCCCGCCAGGGGACAAGTTAGGTCGGTCGGTCGGGTAGCGAATGCTGCCGTCACCTGGGCCCGGTGTTGCCGGGTGCAGCGTCACTGGTGTGCCCGCGGGCGGGCCGGACCCGTCGGCCGCCGGCTGGGCGACCGTCCCAGAGACCTCGTGGCCCAGCAGCATTGGTTCGCGCAGGATCGATTCGCCTGCAGCCCCTTGCTTCCAATAATGCAAATCGGAGCCGCAGACCCCGCCGTACGCGATTCGCACGACGGCCTCATCCGCGCTAGGCGCCTTGACTGGCACCGACTCCACCCGGACGTCACCAGCACGATGAACGACCAAGCCAGGCGTCTCGGAGGGAATCGCCGACGCGCCATGCTTCGAGATATTCATCACACCACCACGGTCATCCCGCCATCGACAAAGATCACCTGACCGTTGACATAGTCGGACGCCTCCGAGGCCAGCCAAACAGCGGGGCCCACGAGGTCGTGGCTAGTACCCCACCGCCCAGCCGGCGTCCGGCCCAGAACCCACGCGTTGAACGCTTCGTCGTCAACCAGATTCTGGGTCATCTCGGTGTGAATGTACCCCGGTGCCAGCGCATTGGCCTGGATGCCAAAGCCACCCCATTCCGCCGTCATCGCCCTGGTCAGATTGCGGATGCCGCCCTTGGCTGCTGTGTACGCAGCGATGGTCGGGCGCGCCAAGTCTGATTGCACCGAGCCGACGTTGATGATCTTGCCCTGCCGGCGGGTGATCATCGCCCGTGCCACTTCCCGGCCGACCAGAAAGGCACTGGTCAGATTGGTCCGCAGCACCCGTTCCCAATCGGCAAGATCAAGTTCCAACATCGGGACCCGATGCTGTACGCCGGCATTGTTGATCAAGATGTTGATCGGTCCAACCCGAGCTTCGATCCAGGCAATGGCGTCAGCCACGCCGTGTTGATCGGTGACATCGAAGGCGCGCTCATGCACCCGTTCAGTGCCGTATTGTCCGGCGAACTCGCGCACCGTTGTGGCCAGCCGGTCTTGGTTCAGCCCGTTGAGCACCACGGTCGCGCCGGCGTCAGCGAGCCCGGCGGCCAAAGTCCGGCCGATGCCCCTGCTGGATCCCGTGACAAGCGCGATACGTCCGGTGAGGTCGAAGCCGGTCATCTTGCTGCATCCATCGGGTCGGCAATCCGCTTCTCTAGTGCCCACGCTCCTGGCATTTCCGAGGTAGTAGCGCCGCCGTCCGCCATGATGTCCTTCCGGTCAGGCATTCGCGGCCTGGAAACCGCCGCGGCCAACGCTAGCCCTAGCGCAAACTCGACAGCTGGCGGGCCGTCCCTTTTTGCAAGGGATCTAGGGCGACTCGTACGCCTCACCGTCTGGGCTGGCCACGACCACGGTGTAGCCATCAGGGTCTTTGATCCAGATTTCGCGATGACCTGGACCGTTGCCTTGGCCTTCCGGTGGGTTTCGGTGAGGTGCTCGCACGATCGGCGCATTGAGCTTTCCGGCGCGTACAACGACATCGTCGAAGTCAGCCACCTCGCCAAACCACAGCAGGACGCCAGCACCGACCTCGGCGTCCGGGCTCACGAAGAGCCCATGATGGTGTTCGACCTCTCGCTGGTGGAGCTGCAGCACCAGAGCTCCGTCGGAGAGCAGCCGTTCGTACTCCGGGCCACCATGATCACTGCGGAGACCGAGGAGCTGCTGATACCAGCGGCTGGATGCTTCCACATCGCGTACGGCGATCATGGTCTGGGACTGAGCTGTGCCAACGGGGACCACGACGCCGATGCGATTGCCGGCTGGGTCTTCGATCTCGACAAGCCAGCGCTCACCACCATCGAGCTGGGGGCGTCCATGCACTGTGCCACCGTTGGCGACGACGCGTCCGAGGGCGCGGTACAGGTCGTCGGCGGAAATCCACAGAACCGGTCCGCCAGTCGCGGCCGGCGCCTGTTCGGTCGTGAACTGGCCGATTACTCCCGGTGCTTCAAAGCTTCCGCTCGCGGCGTCGATTGACCAGTCGAAGACCTTCTCGTAGAAGGCAGCGGAATGTGCGATATCAAGAGCCGGAAGCTGAACGTAGTCGATCTGGCCGTGCGTCCGACCCTTGTCGTCTTGCTTCACCTCACGCTCCTCCTGGACCTCCCTGAGTATTGACTATGGCTATGCCATAGTCAATACTTGGCGCGCTTGGCTGAAGCATCGACGGGTTGCAGAAGTGCCACCGGGATGGTCCGGCCTGCTCGTTGCGCGTACTTCTCGACCCCGGGCGCCTGAGCCAGTACGACGTTCTTCCAGGTCGCGTCGCGCTCGTCAGCAAGCAGCTCGCGAGGTCGCACCTGCAAGGTCTGGGCGCCGATCTGTACGTCGGCGACGTTGGCCTTGCGCAAGTTGCGGAACCAGTCAGGGTCGCGTGGGGC
>DATLPF010000051.1:0-15893 GCA_035535875.1 Propionibacteriaceae bacterium | reverse complement strand
CGTCGTGCTGACTGCCGCCGCACTGTCGGTTCACCAAAGAGGATTGCGGGGCAGCGCGGGGCCATGGCTGGTTGGGTGCGCCGGTGTGGCCGCCGTTGCGGCCGTCCACCTGGCGTACGGGTTCAACTGGTTCACGGGGCTTATCCAGCTGCGCATCCGGTACTACCAGGGGATCGCCAGCCAGCGTCCGTTCTCCTACTTCGTGTTCGCCAACCTGGCCGCCTGGCTGATCAGCTGCTCGCCGCTCTTGGCAATCGCCATTGCCCACTCGATCGGAGTCCTCGCTCGCTGGCGACGCGAGCCCTGGACCGAGGACCGAATCGTTGCGCTCATGGCACTCTCCGGGGTGCTGGCCGCGCTGGTCGCCGACCTCTCCGCTCTGTCCAAGGCCGAGACCGAGCGCATCTGGCTGTCGTTTGGGATAGTCGCCTACTCCGGTTTGGCGCTGCTCCGAGGCCGGTGGGGCTCCTGGGCCCTGGTGGGGGCCGCGAGCTGGGCGATCCTCGTCAACCACCTGTTCATCACCGGATGGTGAAGACCGGGGACATGAGTAAACCCCGGCCGAGTGGATTGCTCGGCCGGGGGGTAATGCGCCCCGCTGTTACGAGTCGATCTTCTTGTTGGCGACGATGCCGCTCGTCAGGATCGCTGCGGTCATCGGCATATGGTCCGCCGCCTTGGTGAGCTTGGCCTGATAGTCGGGCTTGCCGGCCACGCTGGCGTCGATGGCAGCGAATAGCGTGTCGACATGCGGGATCAGTTCCTCGGCGACCGCATCGGCGGGCAGTTCCGGGATCACGGAGTTGATCAGCTCGCCGAATGAGGTGCGGTACTTGTTCAGATCGGCCTTGGCCTTGGCGACCTGCTTGTCGTCCTTGGTGGCCTTGCCCAGGGTGTAGTTGACGAAGAATCCGATGTGCTGGCGCCAGGAGGCGAGGAACGGTTTCTCGGCGTCGGGGTAGACCGATCCGAGCGTCTTGGCCAGTGCCACTGAGTTGGCGTCGAGGGCCTTGACCGCGCCAACCACCTGCGGATCCTTGAGGTCGCCCTTCATCCGCACTGCGGTATCCAACGCATTTCCTGCAAGCCAGACGTGATCTGAGAGCTGGCTGGTGAGAGTTGCCCGGACGGTTGAGGCCATGCCATCCACGTCGCCCTCGAGCCCTTTGTTCTTCGCGATGCCACCGGCGAGTATCTCAGCGGTCATCACCATGTGATCGGCGGCCATTGTGAGCTTGGCCTGATAGTCGGGCTTGCCGGCCACGCTGGCGTCGATGGCAGCGAATAGCGAGTTGACGTGCGGGATCAGTTCCTCGCCGACTGCGTCGGCGGGCAGTTCCGGGATCACGGAGTTGATCAACTGGCCGAATGAGGTGCGGTACTTGTTCAGATCGGCCTTGGCCTTGGCGACCTGCTTGTCGTCCTTGGTGGCCTTGCCCAGGGTGTAGTTGACGAAGAATCCGATGTGCTGGCGCCAGGAGGCCAGGAATGGCTTCTCGGCCTCGGGGTAGACCGAGCCGATCGCCTTCGCCAGTGCGACAGAGTTGGCGTCGAGAGCCTTGACTGCACCGACCACCTGCGGATCCTTCAGATCACCCTTGTTCTGCACTGCGGTGTCCAACGCATTTCCCGCCAGCCAGACGTGATCTGACAACAGGCTGGTCAGCGTGGCACGCAGCGCGGCCGCCTCGCTAGCGTCCGGAGCGGAGACGGGCATGGCTGCCGCCGAGTGAGTCGGTGAGTGAGTAACCGAAGCGGATGGGACGACGGACGGGGCCTGGCTCGGCATGCCGGCCGGAGCGCCGGTGCTACTGCAACCGGCAGCAAGGACGAGTACCGCCGCGGCGGAAATGGAAAAGCGAGCGAAACGCTTATTCATGATGAACCTTTCTTGACACGCGCAATTGCGCTGAGCTTGTGAAGGCGACCGAATAGGGTCCCTACTGTTGGCCGCCCTCGGTGGATGTTGTGTCCGCGACAACCTTGATCGTGGCGTTCATGCCTTGATGGATGTCGCAGTAGTACGTGTAATCGCCGGGTTTGGTGAAGGTAAAGCTGAAGGTTTTGCCTTTTCCTGGCAGCTTGGCGTTGAACGTGCCGTCCGGGTCCTGCGAGGACCGGAGGCCGGTGGCCTTGTCGACTCCGACGAAGCGTCCGGATGTCACCGTGTGCGTGATCGGTTCGTCGTTACGCCAGGTGACCGTTGTGCCCGACTTCACCGTCGTCGTTGAGGGATTGAACATCAGCGAGCTCAGATTGATCACCGGATTTGAGGGTGCCGATGCCGTACTGGTCGGTGTTGTCGCCGACGACTCGCTGGAGGCACTGCAGCCGGCCAGGCTGCCTACCGTAATGAGCAACGAACCCGCGCCGATGAGGAGTTTGCGGCGTACGGTTTGCTTTCTTGCAATATCCACGCCCCCTATTCGGTGTGGCGCAATACCCGGATGGGTACCTTTTCACAGCCGAATCGCCCGGAGCGCAAATGTGTGATCGAGTGAATAACGGACCAATCCGAAACAGCTAGGAATACGAAATAGATCGGTCGGGCATTTCTCTTGCTCGATCATCAGAGGTGCAGCCGCGCGCCAGGCCCCATGAGGTTTGACGCTCGGCGCCCCGGTTAACGTGCAACCATGACCACGAACGACTACGCCGAGCCGGCTGCTGCGTTGGCGAGCGGCCGGATGCCGCTACTCGGATTCGGCACCTGGCAGATCAGCAATCGTGAGGCGGTGCAGGCGACCGCTTATGCCCTGCAAGCGGGATACAGGCACATCGACACGGCGACCATGTACAACAACGAAGCAGGCATCGGAAAAGCCTTGGCTTCGGCTGCGCTGCCTCGGAAATCGGTGTTCGTGACCACAAAGCTGCCGCCCGCGCACGCCGGTCGCGAGCGTCGCACGCTGGGGGAGAGCCTGACGAAGCTGGGCCTCACTTACGTCGATCTGTGGCTGATCCACTGGCCGCCCAACGGCCGGGCAGCACCGCGAGTATGGGAGCAGTTCATCAAGGCGCGGCAGGACGGTTCGGCACGAGCCATCGGCGTGAGCAACTACTCGCTCAGCCAGATCGACGAACTGAGCCAGGTGACCGGAGTGGTGCCGGAGGTCAACCAGATCCGTTGGGGTCCGTCGCTCTACGACCCCGCTGTGGTGTCTGGGCTTGAGCAGCGCGGGGTGGTACTCGAGGGGTACAGCCCGTTCAAGGTGAGCAATCTGAGCGATCCCGCGCTGGTCTCGATCGCCGCGCGGCACGACGTAACCACCGCCCAGGTGATCGTCGCCTGGCATGTAGCGCACGGCTTCGTGGTCATTCCCAAGTCCGTACGCCGCGAGCGCATCGTCGCCAACGCGGCCGGTTCTCGAATCACATTAACGGCCGAAGACGTTGCGGCGATCGACGGACTTTCCAGGGCCGCCAGGGCCGGATCCCGGCGCAGGTTCAGCTAGGACGACATCCACTTGCCCCGGCCTGTTCTCGAGCTCGCGCCGCCGGACTGGTCGGAGTACCTGCGCCTCTTCCTGCCGCCGAGCGCTGGCACCTGATCCGCGCTCGTGAGCTTCCGGACGGGCATGGTGGCTGCCGACCTGGCTGCTTGCTGTCGAGTTGATCATCAGCCTCTGCGGCTAGCCCTCTCGTCGGTACGGGTCGGATAAGGTTCCGCCATGGGCGAGCAGGCAGCCACCGGGGCCGACCCTCGAACCGAACCATCCAGCCTGCTGACGCCGCTCCGGGAGCGATTCGACGACCTGCTGACCCGGATTGAAGAGCTGGTCAACATCGACTCTGGCTCCTTCACAGCCGAGGGCGTGAACCGAGTCGCCGACTTGTGCCAGGCCCGCTTTGAAGCGTGCGGCTGGGAGGTTGAGCGACACCGCCACCGCCCGGACCGGCAATGGGTGGGGCCGCCGCTGGGCGACATGGTGGTCGGACGGCGCACCGGAGGCCGGCCGGTGGCCGAGGGCGGGCGGCGCCTGCTACTTCTGGCCCACATAGACACGGTGTTTGACGAGGGTACGGCCGCGGCGCGCCCGTTCCGGGCTAGGGGCGGGCGCGCCTTCGGGCCTGGAGTCACCGACGACAAGGCCGGCGTGGTGTGCGGGTTCGAGGCGGTCGAGGTTCTCTGCAATCTGGCCGGCTTCGACGACTTCGCCGCCATCACCCTGGCTTGCTCGCCCGATGAGGAGATCGGCTCGCCGTTCAGCCGCCCACTGATCGAGGCCCTGGCCGTTGAGCACGACATCGCCGTGGGGCTGGAGGCGGCCCGGACGAACGGCGCGCTGGTTTCGGCGCGCAAGGGCATCTCGGCGTTCACCATCGAGGTCGAGGGCAGGGCCGTCCATGCCGGGGTCCGTCCCGCCGAGGGCGTCAACGCTGCCTTGGAGGCGGCCCACAAGACGGTTGCGCTTCAGGCCCTCAACGGCCGCTGGCCGGGGGTGACCTGCAACGTCGGGGTGTTGCGGGGCGGCCATCGCATTAACGTGGTCCCCGACCGGGCGGTCATGCAGGTCGAGGTACGAGCGGCGACCATAGCCGGACTCGAGCAGGCCATGGACGAGGTGGCGCGGATCGTGGCCGTGACCACGGTGCCGGGCGCCCGCGCCAAGCTGCTGCCGACCCACCGCCATACGCCCATGGAACGTACGCCGGCCGTGGCTGCGCTGGTCGCCGAGGCCCAGGGGGTCGCCCGTGACCTCGGGTTTGAGGTCGGCGAGGCGTCCACTGGCGGAGCCGGTGATGCCAACACCACCGCGGCGGCCGGGCTGCCCACAATCGACGGCCTGGCCCCGATGGGCGGTAACGCTCACGGCCCGGACGAGTGGCTGGACCTCGACAGCGTCGTCCCCCGCACCGCCCTGCTGGCCGGGCTGCTGGCAAGGCTGGGGTTCGGCGAGATCCGCAGCTAGCCACAGATGATCTTGGTTGCTGATCTTGGTTGCCCAAACTTTGCCGTCTCAGGATGGGGCAGACGAGGGTCGAATTCCCTCGCAAGGCACCCGTTAGTCGTTAACTGCCAGCGGAGTCGGTTGACATCGAGATTCGCAGCGCGGAGACCCCGCTGAGGTCCAACCACAATGCATCCGGCGTACGGACTAGCCGCATCAACACGTCCGTGCAATGCGGACAGCGCCCAACCAACCCGGGCTCGGGGCCGTACACCTGGAAGGTGGCCACTTGGGACGACGTACCACAGCTGCGGCATCGGCCGACCGCCGTGGTCAACTCGACCGCGAACACCTCCGAGAGTGGACCCGCCAGTGTGTTGCCGTCGTACACCGCAACGCCGTCTGTCTGCTCATTCATCTCATCGCCACCTCGTGATCATGGGCCACTTGGCCCGAACCGCTCTGTCTTGATCTTGGCCGGGTCGTGCCCGAGGGCGACCAGCAGATCCGAGACTGCCTCAACGAATGCGGTCGGCCCGCAGACGTAACAGGTCGGCTCCACATCCGCGGGCCAGCCGTGTGAGAGGAGATCATCTGCACTGATCCGCCCGACCGGCCGCTGCTCACCCTCTGGCGCGGTCCGCGTGTAAATGACGGTGACGTCGAGCCCACCGTCCCGGATGGCGCGACGCCGAAGCTCCTGATCGTAGATCTGATCTTCGGGAGTACGCACCGAGTAGATGAGGCGGAACGGCGCGTGACTGGCTCCGTCGCGCGACCGGATCATGGCCATCAGCGGTACCACGCCGGAGCCACCTGCCACCAGCAGCACAAGTCTGTTGTCTTCGGGCTTCCACACGAACCAACCGCCGACCGGCCCCCGCACCTCGACAGAGTCACCGGATCTGGCCTGGTCGGCGAGGTAGCTCGATACCTCACCGTCGGCCACCCGTTGCACAGTGATCTCGACTCGGTCGCCGCTGGCAGGCGCGGCAAGTGAATAGCTGCGAGCCGCCTGGTAGCCGTCGGGCGCGGTGAGGCGTACATCGACGTGCTGGCCAGCCAGATGCCCGGGCCACTCCGGCACTTCAAGAACCAGCGTGCTGGCGCTCGCCGTCTCGGTGCGCCGCTCGACGACGCGGGCGGCGCGCCAGCCGCGCCGGACCTTCAGTCCCCCTGATACCGCTGCTCGCGCCATGGGTCGCCGTAGTCGTGATATCCCAATTGCTCCCAGAAGCCGGGGGAGTCCTGATCCATCAGCTCAATGCCGCGGACCCATTTGGCCGACTTCCAGAAGTACAGATGCGGTACCAGCAACCGTGCGGGTCCGCCGTGCTCGGGAGCGAGCTCCTCCCCGTCGTAGGAATAGGCGACCCAGGCTTTGCCGTCGAGCAGATCCTCTAGCGGCAGGTTCGTGGTGTAGCCGCCGTAACTGTGAGCCAGGGCGTAGTCTGCGCCAGTCTCCACGTCGGCGAGCAGGGTATCGAGGGAGATACCGCGCCAGGCCGTGCCCAGCTTGGACCAACGCGTTACGCAATGAATGTCGACAGTGATCGACTCGGAGGGCAGAGCCATCAGCTCAGTCCAACTCCATCGATAACTCTCGCCCAGCTCCGTGGTGACGGTGAATTCCCAGGCGTCCAGCGGTATGCGAGGCGTGGGCCCCGCCGAGAGCACGGGGAAGTCCTTGGTGAGGTACTGGCCGGGCGGCAGTTGCTGGTTGCTGTCACGCCTCCGTCCACCGAAGCCCCTCGTAAAGATGCCCATCGGCGCCCTCCTCCAACTCAGTTTGGCACCTACCTAATGTGGCACTCATCCGATGGTTGTGGCCAGATGGCCTTCGCTGCAGGCCTTGGCGGTTACTCAGCACTAACTACTTGGTCTCCGCGCTACCTCCTGATGGTGCGCAGTTCGAGTAAGGGAAGCTGAGCTGCACCCACCAAGCGTGTCGTTCGTTACCGCTCTTGACTCGAGGGGCAGCACCACCTTGAGCCAGACCGAGAACAGGCCGAATGGCCCGCCGTCGCGGCCATGATCATGTTCAAAGTTGATCGGCCATGATTATCACCATCCACGGCACGCTGTCGTCGCCATACCCATTTGGCGTCTGGAAGGGCGAGGCCCAGCTCGCGATCACATTGCCGAGAGCGCAGCGACTGCCCACCTCCGCCGCGGCGGATGGGCGCTGGTGCGCACTCGAGGGCGGTGCACTATCCATAACGCTAGACGTTATTAACGCGACGCGTTATGCTGGAGGTATCGTGATCCAGTCGTTCGGGGACGCTGACACTGCGAGGGTCTGGCGACGGGAGCACGTACGTCGCCTCGGGTCCGATCTGCAGCGAATCGCGAACCGGAAGCTGCTGATCCTTGATGCGGCGGAGACGCTGAATGACCTCCGGGTGCCACCGGGCAGCCGGCTTGAGCAGCTGCGCGGCGACCGGGCCGGACAGCACAGCATCCGGATCAATGACCAGTGGCGGATCTGCTTTACCTGGACCTCCACAGGCCCTACCAACGTCGTGATCACGGACTACCACTGAAAGGCGGAGCGAGCGATGGGTACCGTACACGCACCGATTCATCCCGGTGAGATTCTGCTTGAAGAGTTCCTCATCCCGCTTGGGATCAGCCAGTACCGACTGGCTCAGGCGATCGGTGTGCCGCCGCGTCGGATCAACGAGATCGTGCACGGTAAGCGGGCGATCAGCCCGGATACGGCGCTGCGACTGTCCAGGGCGCTGGGAACGTCGGACCGGTTCTGGATGAACCTGCAGACTCGCTACGACCTGGACACTCAGCTCGAGGCGCACCGCGACGAGCTCGACAAGATCACGCCCTTGGTCGCCTGAGTGGGGCAGAGCGAGTGTCGAGGCTCATCTTCGAGGCGTGCGTTTCCAGCATCACTCGACCCCCCCGAACTTCTGGTACGCGACGCGGAGCCGGTCGAGAAGCGCCTGCCCGCCCAACGCTGCATCAGGCACCGGAAGCTGCTGGAGCAGCAGGTCCGGCTCGACGTTCATGATCGCGGGTCGTGCAGGCAGCGGAGCGGAAGGTTGCCAAAAACGATGCAAGCGATCGGATGGATCCCCGGGCCAGGTCAGGCCGCTCAGTGCGAGTGCGGTGCCGGCCGCCGCAGCCGTTTGGTCGGCCAAATCGGTGGGCATACCGCCGCCCGTCCCATCGGCACGCAGCTCGCGCAGCCGGCCCAATAGGGCCTCCCGGTCGCGGCCTCGCCAGCGCAAGATCAAAAAGGGGTCCTCGTCGAAGGCTTCGGCCAGCAGGTAGAACGTGGCCGCGAGATGCTTGCACGGCACCTCCGAGTCCGGGCAGCTGCACCGCATGTCGAGCTCGTCGATCGTACGCGGAAACAGCGGCGCACCCACGGCGGCGAAGAGCTCTTCGAGCTCGGGCGGAACCTCGCCTGCCAGGAGCTTGGCGCTGGGCAGTGCCTGATTCGACAGCGCGATCTCGGCCTTCGCCCAGACCAGCTCAGGAAATACGGCGAAGCCGATCGTGGCTCGGTACGGGCGGGCTCGGGACCCCTGCACCATCGCGCGCACCGCGCCTGGCAGCACGTCGAGCGAGATGACCTGCCCCTTACGCGCGTACGTCCGGCCGCGCGTGAGCCGGCTGCCCATGGCGAACGACTCGAGCACGTCGATGAAACGCCGCGACCACCACGTGGACCCAATCTTTCCTCGACTGGTGCGAGCCTTGAGTCCGCTCTCGACCGGCCGCGGCCGCGACGGCGGGTACCACCGGCTCATGGGGTCCTCCTCCGCCCGCGACGCACCACGCCCGAACTAGACCTCACGCTGATGATCATTCGACGACTGCACCCGCCTCGAGCCGCAGCACCTCCGCGAGCTGGCCGGTGGACAGCTCGGTTAGCCATTGCTCGCCGGCGCCGACGATCTTTCCCGCCAAGCCGCGCTTGTCACGGATCATCGCCGCGATCTTCTCCTCCACCGTCCCGGCGCAGACGAGCTTGCGTACCTGCACCGCCCGGCGTTGTCCGATCCGGAATGCGCGATCGGTGGCCTGATCCTCGACGGCCGGATTCCACCAGCGGTCCACGTGTACGACGTGATTCGCTGCCGTCAGCGTGAGCCCGGTCCCACCGGCCTTGAGGGACAGGACGAATAGCGGTGGCGACCACGCGTCCGCAGCCTGGAACCGGGCGACCATGGCGTCTCGAGCCGGCTTCGAAACGCCACCGTGCAGGAACAGCACTTCACGACCGAACCGACCAGCAAGATGTCCCCGCAGCAGCGCGCCGAACTCGGCGTACTGGGTGAACAGCAGCGCCTTCTCACTGACCGCCATTACCTCATCAAGAATCTCGTCCAGCCGTTCGAGCTTGCCTGAACGCCCGGCCAGCCGGCTCCCGTCGCGGAGGAAGTGCGCTGGATGGTTGCACACCTGTTTGAGCTTGGTCATTGTGGCCAGAACCAGTCCGCGCCGCTCGATTCCCTCCGCCGTACGGATGCGTTCCAGCATGTCGTCGACTACGGCCTGATAGAGCGCAGCCTGCTCGGCAGTCAGGTTGCAGATCAGGTCCATCTCCAGCTTCTCCGGCAGGTCGGCGATGATCGACTTATCGGTCTTGACGCGGCGCAGGATGAACGGCCCAGTGAAGCGTCGGAGCCGATCCGCGGCGTCGTCATCACCTCGACGTTCGATCGGCTCGGCGTAGCGCTTCTTGAATGCCGCCGCAGATCCGAGCAATCCAGGGTTGGCGAACTCCAGAATTGACCATATGTCGGCGAGGCGGTTCTCCACCGGAGTTCCGGTGACAGCAACCCGAGTTCCCGCTGGGATCGAGCGGATCGCGGTGGCCTGTTTGGTGGCCGCGTTCTTGATCGCCTGCGCCTCGTCGACGACCACGCGCCGCCAGGTGATCTTGCGGAGATCGGCGGCGTCTCGAGCGGCGAGCGCGTACGTGGTGATCACAAGATCGCAGCCGGCAATCGCCTCGGTGAACCCGCTCCCGCGGGCACGCTCCGCGCCGTGATGGACGTGTATGCGCAGCTGCGGGGTGAACCGGGCCGCCTCGCGCTGCCAGTTGCCTACCAGTGACATCGGGCAGACCAGCAAGCTGGGCGGCCCGCCGTTCTGCTCGTAAGCGAGCAGCGCCAGCAGTTGCACCGTCTTGCCCAGGCCCATGTCGTCGGCGAGCACACCGCCCAACCCGGCGCGCCCGAGAAAGTCCAGCCACGCGAGGCCGCGGGTTTGGTACGGGCGCAGCTGCCCGTGGAAGGAGTCGGGAGTATCCACCGCGGCGACTCTGTGCTCCGCGTGTCCGGACAGCAGCTCGCCGAGCCAACCATCGGCCTCGACTCCCGCGACCGGCAGGCCGTCCGGCGCTGCATCGATGCCCAGCCCGAGCCGTAGCAGGTCACCCACCCGGGCGTCGCCTGTCTGTCCGGCGAGCTTGAGGCCGGCCGCGAGCCGTCGCGGATCCAGCTCGATCCACTGGCCGCGCAGCTTGACCATGGGCGCCTTGAGTTCGGCGAGTTCCGCCAGCTCGTCGCTGGTCAGCGCCTCACCGCCGAGAGCAAGGTCATAGCGGAACGCGGCGATCGAGTCGAAGCCGATCACTGTCGCATCGGCCGCCACTCGCCCCGGCTGGGACGGCGTCGAGGCGGTCACCGTCAGGCCGAGCCGAGAGGACGGCTTGGTCCACCACCCGGGCAGCTGTACGCCGAACCCGGCCGTGGCCAGTGCGGGAGCGACTCCGCTGAGAAACTGGTGCGCACCCTCGGTGTCCAAAGACAGACCGAGCGGCCGCGGGCTGCGCAAGGCGCTGTCGAGCTCCGGATACAGCCGGCTGGCCTTGCCCAGCTCGGCCAGGAAGGTCTCCTGCGGTGCGTGCACATGACGGGCCAGCGCGGGCAGTTTCTTCCCGCGGGAACGCCAGACCGCGTCCGCGTCAACGAACAGGCTCGGCTCGTCCGCGGCCTGCAACCCGAACCGCACCTGCCAGTCTTCGCCGCCATCGATTGGTTCCTTCAGTCGGAAACAGGCGCGTACCGGGCCCGACACGGCGTCCTGCTGCCAGGCGGCGACCATCGCGGTAAGTGTCGCGAGCGCCTCTGGGTCGGCGACGAAGCTGCGCTCGCTTCCGGTCAGTGCGGACAGCCACGCTCGGACTGCGGGCGTACCCGCCCTTCCGAGTGTCCGCCGGGTCGAGTCGAGCGCTGCTCGCGCGGCGGCGTCCACGAGGGCGTCCAAGGCATCGGACCAGAGGGCTAACCCGTCGCCAGTACTCGCGGCTAGCAGCGGCGGCGGCATCGAGGTCGCCAGGATGCGCGTCCAGGCGGCGTCGGGCCCGGTGATCACTGGACGCCATACGGCACGAGGCGGATCGGAGAGCACCGCCGGCAGCAGGCGTCCCCTCGCGACCAGGTCCGCGGCGAATCCGGCGAGCTTGATCAGGTGGACAACCGATGGCCCGAACGCGGCCGCCTCTCCGTCAAGGCTGCGCAGTAGGGCGAAAGCCAGATCGGGTTCGAGCTCCAGGTCGGGGACTTGCCACAGTCCGGCTCGCAGGTCCCCGCTCGCCTCGCCGATCTCGTCCCTGACCAGTTCGGGCGAAGCGACCGGCCCGCCGCCACGCGTCGGGAGGTTGAGGGTGACGGTTTCGATGGCCGCCTTCCACGCGACGGGAGGCAGTAGCGCTATGAGTTCGGCATGTGTGACGGCGTACGGATGCGGTTGGATGCGCGGCGCCCGGCCCGGCCGGCGTGGCGGCGTCGTAGGTGCGGATGAGTCTTCACCCCAGATTCCCAACCCGCCCAGGCGCAATGTCGACAGGCCCAGCCAGCAGGCATGAACGACGAACACGACACTCCTTCAACATCGAGCCGACGACCCGTCGGGCCTTTGCGCTCTGCGCCGGGCTCGATTATGCAGCAGTAGTCGGACCGCAGCGGTACGAAATTCCCTGGAAACCTCACTCCAGCTGAGTTTGCGATCCGTGACGCAGGCGTGAGCCGGGTTGGGAGGCCGCAGTTAGGGTGAAGTTTCCAGTGTGTAAGTCCAGCCTTGATCGGCTGGGGCTGTGGAACGTCGGAATACTGTTCGACGTGGATCGGCACTTTGCACCGTGAGCACTTTCGTTCTCGTGCACGGCGCATGGCACGGCGCGTGGTGTTGGAGCCGGCTGCAGCCTGAGTTGGAGGCGCGAGGTCACCGGTCAGTCGTCATGGACCTGCCCGTTGAGGACGGTGATGCGACATTCGAGGAATATGCCGATGTCGTCCTTGCTTCGTACCCGGCAGACGTGGAAGACGCCGTCCTAGTCGGGCACTCGCTCGGAGCGATGGTGTTGCCGCTTGTGGCGGCGTCGCGGCCTGTATCGATGCTGGTAACTCTCTGCGGCCTGATTCCCAATGTCAACGGTCGGCCGTGGGATGATGCGCCTCCCATGGGTCGGCCTGAGGCCTACCAGACCGTCGCCTTCGGTGACGGGTCGAGCGTGTTCCGGACGTTCGAGTCCGCGCGGATCACCTTCTACGCCGACTGCGATCCGCAGGATGCGGCGTGGGCCTTCGAGCGGTTGCGGCCTCAGAACTCGCGCAGCCTCTGGGATCGTCCCTACCCTTTGACCCAACTGCCGAACACTCCCCGCGCAGCCATCGCTGCTGTGGACGACGCCGCGATTACCATCGAGTTCAGCCGAGCGGTTACGAAGCCTCGATTCGGTGTCGACCTCACTGAGATTCCCGGCGCTCACTCACCGTTCCTAGCCCGACCTGGCGAGCTCGCGAGGCTGCTTGACGAGCTGACCGTCGCAAGCAATTGAGCTCTAGCCAGGCTGTCGACCGCTCACTCCAGTGAGCTGAGGTCCTCGGGGACATCAACCGCGTACCGCTGCAGCACGGCCAAGTCGATCACCTCCAGCGCTCGAACATTGGTAGAAGCCAGTACCACCGGCGGAGCTACGCCGGCCTCATTGGCCTCAGCCCAACGTTGCGCAACCACACACCACCGATCACCAGGTTGAAGGCCTGGGAAGCCATACTCGGGCGCTGGTGTGACCAAGTCGTTGCCGACCCTGCGCTGGTGCTCGAGGAATTCCGCGGTGACCACTGCGCACACCAGATGCGCGGCCTGACTAGGTCCGGAGCTGCAGCAACCATCACGGTAGAAGCCCGTGACCGGGTCGGTACTGCAGGTCTGCAGTTCGGCACCAAAGACATTGGTCTCGTCATGCACACCCCTAGTGTGGCCGGACCTTGGACTCTCTGGGGGTCGGGGATGCACATGGCTATCGGGCGACCTTCAATGTCAACTCTGTTCAGGCGTCAGTCAGCCTGCAATGATCGCGATTGGGGAGGCCATGACACCACACGCGCGTGCGAAGGCCGGCAGCGACCAAGCGCCGGTTTTCGCACCTCTGGCGGTACTAGTCAGTTGTGCATTGCTCGTACTGGCTCAGCTTTACTTGGCAATCACAATCGCACCGGTCATCGGCGAGAAGCTCGGGGCTGGCGGGCCCGCCGCTGCAGCGGCTCTCGGCACCACGTACGCGCTGGCTTATGGCTTCGGATTCCTGATCTTTGGGCCGCTGTCGGACCGCTACGGACGTAAGCCAGTCCTGGTGCCCGGGATGGCGGTACTGGCAATCTCCACTGCAGGTTTGGCGGCGGCGTCCTCGCTGCCCATGGTGGCGGTGCTGCGAACCCTCCAGGGTCTGCTGGCGGCGAGCTTCTCCACCGTGGCCTTGGCGTACGTGGCGGAGGCTCTTCCGCCGAGATGGCGGTCCACGGGGATCGGTGCGATGTCGACCGCCTTCCTGTCGGCCGGCATTCTCGGTCAAGTATTTGCGCAGGCGGTTGCAGAGGCTCTGGGCTGGCGCTGGGTATTCGGCATCGCCGCACCAGCACTTCTTATTGCCGCTCTCGCCATGGCGGTGATTCTGATCGAGCCCACTCGCAGCGGACCTCCGGCCAGCCTGGCTCAGAAGTATCGCGAGTTGGCCAGATTGGCCGTCCAGCGCGAGCTCGTGTTGCCGAACGTGGCTTCCTTTCCTGTGCTGTTGAGCTTCGTTGCCATGTACGCCGCACTCGGTCCGCTCTTACGGACCCAGTTCGGACTCGACGACACCGGCGTGCTTCTCGTACGACTAGCCGGGCTTCCAGCAATGCTGCTGGCCCCACTCGCCGGCTGGCTCGTCGGGCGGCACGGCGCCACCCGGGTCGCCATCGCGGGATATCTGCTCGCCGCGGTAGGGCTCGCGGCGGAGGCGGTCTCGGTTGCCGCGCCGTGGGCGCTCGTCATCGCCAGCGTCGTCTTCGTCCTCGGCATCGCCACGATTGTGCCCGCGGTGATCGCGCTGATTGGCAGTCGCGGCGGCACATCTCGCGCTGGAGCGCTCGCCCTCAACGGCCTGTATGTGTTCGCAGGAGCCTCGTGCGGTCCCCTCGTAGCCCAACTCCCGGTCGGGTTCACCGGCCTCATGCTCGGGCTAGCTGCCCTGCTCATGATCGCGGCCGCGCTGATGGCGATCAGCACTCGACGAGTGGCCGACGTCAGTGTCTGACCGTCTGGGCCTTCCGCTGACGTCAAGATGCTCACCAGGAGGCTCACGCCCGGGCTTGCCGGTTATGTGCTGGTGATTGTGCTCGGGCTGTTTCTGCCGGGGGCGGCCGTGCTCGGCTACCTGATTATCGCGGTGTACATCATCCTGCCTTTCGGCGCTCTGCGGCGACCGAACGCGGCGGTCGGCGCAAAGCCATAGGGTCGAGGCACGGTTGTTCATGCGGCGTCGGGTGTTCGCCGGCGGCCGCGCCGAGGGTGTTGTTGGCGTTGGGCGTGGATGCGTCGGATGCGTGCGTTGATTTGGGGTCGTTGTTGTTGGTCGATCCACCAGGGCGGTATCCATTCCGGCAAACCATCCGGGTTCATCCGGCAGGTCCAACCCTTCTGCAGAAAATGGGTGTGGTGATATCGGCAGAGCAAGGTCAAATTGTCAAGATCAGTAAGCCCACCCAGGATCCAGTCGAGAATGTGGTGTCGGTCGCACCAACTGGGTGGATGGGTGCAGCCGGGAAAGGAGCATCCACCGTCTCGGGTGATCAAGGCCATGGTTTGCCCCCGCGAAGCGAGCCGCTGGGTTCTCCCCAGCGCTAAAGGAACCCCATCCTGGTTGATGATGGTGGGCCAGATTTCAGCCTCGTCAGCAATCCTGAGCAATTGATCAGCAGTCAACATGGATCCGTCGCTGGTTTCCGCTAACCCAGTCTTGGTGAGCAGCTCCTCCACACCGATGGTGACGATCACTGAGGCTTGGACGCCACCCACCGAGGGTTGGTCTTTCATTTTCAGTAAGCGTCCGCAGGCCTCATCCAACCCGTCGTGCAGGCGTTGCCCGTGGGGCCGCTCATCCGGAATTGCCGTGCTGGCTCCGTCTTCGCCTTCCAGCGTGGTGGTGCGCGGCTTGGTCAAAGGATCCAAGATCGCGTTCAACTGGGCGCCGACGGTGGTGGTGAGTTTGCCTGCCAGGTGCCACATGCCGTCGCGGCGTTGTTTCAACTCCAGATAGCGGCGGTCTTGTTGTAGTTGGTCATCAATGGGTTCTGGGCCGTCCGGATCGGCAGCATTGACCACGTGTAGGGCGTAGCGGCGCAGATCCGTTGGTCCCAGGATGGGTGCATGGTCGGTGAGCAGTTGCTCCGCCGTGTCGACAGTTTGGGGGTGGAGTTCGGGTAGGGAGAGTTTCTGCATGGCCCGTTCCACAATCTGCACCTTCTCCACCGACACGGCACCTTCTCGTTGCAGCGCCGCCAGACGCGGCAGTACTGGTTCTAACTGTTCACCGAGCATTGACATCCGCGGACCCACGGCTGCTGCGGCCCGGATCCGGGAGGCCGCTTCACCGGGGGAGAGTTGCAACACCTGCACCAAAAACCCGCTCAGACCGGAGGAACAGTGGGTGCCGGGCAGATCGGTGGCCTCAGCATTAGCAATCAAGCTGTGGTCGATCAAGGGGAG
>DATLPF010000050.1:0-3754 GCA_035535875.1 Propionibacteriaceae bacterium | reverse complement strand
GATGTCGGCCAGTTTGAGTCCGGTCATCTCGCCTAGCCGTACCCCGCAATCGATAAACACTCTCAGGACGGCGTGGTCGCGGCGCTGCTCGAACCCCTTGCCCTCGGTCACTTTGAGCAGCTTGGTGAGCTCTTGCTCACTGAGGATCGGCACGGGTAAGGAAAAGCGCACCCGGAGGGATTCGAACCCCCAACCTTCTGATCCGTAGTCAGATGCTCTATCCGTTGAGCCACGGGTGCGGGAGGCTCATGCGGCCTCTAGCCGCAGAGCAACACCGGAGAGTGTATCGGCCCAGACTGCTCCGACCAACCGAGAACATTGTGCTCAGGCCAGTGCCAGCTGAGCGGCCCGTACGCCGCTGTTCAGGCTGACTTCGCTCAGCAGTCCCGAGGCGGCAACTCGGTCGCCCACCAGGTAGACGCCGTCGCCCCGGTCGATTGCCGGCCGGTCGCGCCAGGAGGTGCCGGGAAGGTCTACGGCTCCCGTGCGGGCGTTGGCCAGTGACTCGAGTCGATGCGTCGTACGCTCCCGCCAGCCTGGCAGCGCTTGATCCGCGATGGCCTCCAAACGCGCGACACCATCAGCCTTGGAAGCCTGCGCATCGATCGGCATCTGCATCTGTATGAGGTGCTCGCCTGGTGGCGCGATCGTTGGGTCGGGCACGGTGAAGTTCTCCATCCAGCCACAATTATCAAGATCACTCACCACGAAAAGATCACGTCGATCCCGTTTCACCCCAAGATCAAGAAGTGCGGCACGCCCTGACGGCCAGTCCAAGGAGTCATCGCCCAGCAGCGCCCGAGCCGACTCCAGCTCGGTCGCAACGATGGTGATTCCGTCGCCAACCGCACTCACGCGTGACCCGAGCTCGATCGTCACCCCCAGCCTGCGGGCGTACGCCCCGATCTCGTCAAACATGGCACCCCAACTGCCCTGGCGATATGAGGCCGCAGGCGGCAGGGAATAGACCCGCGAGAGCCGCTCCGCCACGAACGCGGCAGACAGCGAGCCGGGGTCGTGGTGGAACAGCCCGACTCCGGAAGCCGATGCCCCCATCTCCGCTGCCTCGTCACCGACCAGCCTCGATGTCCATGCGCGGAAGGATTGGTCTATCGGCACGTCCCTTCGACCTGATAGGCGCACCGCTCTCAGGAATCCGACGGGCGGCACACGTCGCACCTGTCCCTCGTGCCAAAACCGGAAACGCGCTATCGCGGACAAAGGCACTCGACAGGTGACACCCAACAGTCGGCGTTCCTTTAGCCAGGCCCAGATGGGTCCGTCGCGATAGATCACGTGAGGGCCCTCGTGCGCTCGATACACTCGCTGATCTTTCCTTCGGACCGGCGTGGTGCGCCACCGACCGCCAAGCGTGCTGTGCGCCTCGTGGAGTGTGACTGACGCTCCAGCCTCGGCCGCTGTGATGGCAGCCGCCAAACCGCCTAGCCCGCCACCAATTACCGTCACCGCTTTCACATCCCATACCATACCGTATGGTACGGTGCCTCTGTGCCTACCCGCTCGGATTGGCTCCAGGCCGGACTTGCTGCGGTGGCAGACGATGGCCCAAACGGTCTCCGCATTGATCGGCTCTGCCGGCAGCTCGGCGTTAGTAAGGGCTCGTTTCACCATCACTTCGCGGGAGCCGGGGACTTCAAGCGGGCCGTTCTCGACGCGTACGAGGCGCTTGTGGTCGAGGCGCTCAACGATGCGATCGAGCAGACGGCGGCCGTCACTCCGCAGGCATCCTTGGCCGGCCTAACAGCTGCAATCAGCGGCACTCAGAGCTTCTACCGGCCCGAACTCGAGGTGGCCATGCGCGCCTGGGCCTTCTCAGACCCCGAAGTTCGCGCTGTCCAAGAGCGTGTCGACCGGCGGCGGCTTGAATCGCTCGAGGGCATCTGGTCAAGAATGCTCGACGATCCTGCGGCGGTTCACGCCGCCGCCCTGCTTCCCTACCTCGTCGGCATTGGAGCCAGCCTGGTCCAGCCACCAACTCCGCCGGACCACCTGCAACGCGTTTACGAACTGCTGCTGGGACTTGTGCCCGACGAAAGTCGGGAAAAAGGTCCCTAACCTATTGACCTGACCACTGAGACACTGGTATCGGCCAGATTGACAACGCCCCCGCTTCACCTATTGTTCACATGACGGCTAGGTTCTAGCGTCATTGCCAGGTGCTCACCGACACCAAGCCACCCCTTCCGGATGGGGACTGATGTGACAGAGCTGTTTGTCGTCATCACGGTTATCGCCGTAGCCCTCATCTTTGATTTCACCAACGGGTTCCACGACAGCGCCAACGCCATGGCCGGTCCGATCGCGACTGGGGCACTCCGACCGCGAACCGCAGTCATTCTGGCCGCCCTCCTCAATCTCCTCGGAGCCTGCCTCTCCACCGAAGTCGCAAAGACGATCTCCGGTGGTTTTTTTGATGATTCGCTCATCACCGCTCCGATCATTTTGGCCGGGCTGCTTGGGGCGATCATCTGGAACCTGGTGACCTGGCTGGTTGGCCTGCCCTCCAGCTCCTCGCACGCTCTTTTCGGTGGCCTCATCGGGGCAGTCGTCGTGGGCGCTGGGATCACCTCGGTCCACGGCTGGGTGATCGTCTCCAAGGTTCTCTTGCCAGCCATCGTCGCCCCGTTGGTCGCCGGCATCGCCGCTGCCTGGGCCACCCGGTTGGCCTATCGCATCACGAGGAAAACGCCGAGCGTGCACAGCAATGCAGGCTTCAAGTATGGGCAGGCGTTCACTGCATCGATGGTCGCGCTTGCTCACGGGACATCCGACGGCCAGAAAACCATGGGCGTCATCACTCTGGTCCTGATCACCGCCAACCTGCAGGCATCCGGGACCGGCCCGCAGATGTGGGTGATCATCGCCTCAGGTGTCGCCATTGGTTTTGGCACCTATTCCGGTGGTTGGCGGATTATGCGCACCATGGGCAAGGGGATTGTCGAGATCGAGACACCACAAGGTGCTGCGTCGGGCGCAGCTACTAGCGCGACGATCCTCGCATCGGCTCACCTCGGATTCGGCCTGTCAACCACACATGTCAGCACGGGCAGCATTCTGGGGTCCGGCGTCGGCCGCGAAGGGGCCGAGGTTCGCTGGAGCGTCGCCCGCAGGATGGTTTTCGCCTGGCTCCTGACATTGCCCGGAGCCGGACTGGTCGGCGGGCTGGCTGCGCTGCTCTCTGATCAGGGCGTCCCTGGCGTCGTAGCGCTACTGGTGCTGCTTACGGCTGCATGCCTCGTGATCTACTTCATCTCTCGCCGCCACAGGATCACCCACGCCAACGTCACCGACAGCCATGAGGTACTGGTCCTCGCTGCCGCTACGCCGACCACGTACGCCGACGACCCGCGGCTCGATACTCCCAAGCCCAAGAAGGCCAAGAGGCCCAAAGCGAAGAGCGCCGCCTGATGCATATCGACTGGGCTGCCTTGGGCGTCGTGGCCGTCGTCTCCATAGCGACATCGGTGATCTTCACGATCTTGCTGGCGACCGGCATACGCCTGGTCTCGGCCGCCAAGATCAAATCGAACGAGGGCGGTTCCGGTACCGCAACCGTCTCCCTCGGGTACGTCCTGCTTGGCATCGCGGGGTTGCTGGTCCTCTTCGGGATTTACGTCATCGTTCCGCAATTCCACTAGAGCCCTTTCACTCACCACCGGGAAGTCGGTCACATAACGGCTATTCATGCAGCGTCGGCCGGTCGTTGCCGTCTGCGGCGCTGAAGTTGTTGGCG